>NZ_JCANOT010000021.1:0-271211 GCF_059552495.1 Methyloversatilis sp. S146-33 | reverse complement strand
CACCGAAATGGTGATGCCGGGCGACAACGTTTCGATCACGGTGAAGCTGATCGCCCCGATCGCGATGGAAGAAGGTCTGCGCTTCGCGATCCGCGAAGGCGGCCGTACTGTCGGCGCCGGCGTGGTTGCAAAGATCGTCGAATAATTAGTACAATCGTCAGCTTTTGCGCCGGGTGGCTTCTGCTACCCGGCTTTGCTCTTTCGCTCTTTGGGAAAATCCAATGCAAAGCCAGAAGATCCGTATTCGCCTCAAGGCATTCGACTATCGCCTGATCGATCAGTCGGCTCTTGAGATCGTGGATACCGCAAAGCGCACCGGTGCCGTCGTTCGTGGACCCGTGCCGCTGCCGACCCGCATCGAGCGTTTCAACGTGCTGCGTTCGCCGCACGTGAACAAGAGTTCGCGCGATCAGTTTGAAATCCGTACCCATGTTCGCCTGATGGACATCATCGATCCGACCGACAAGACCGTCGACGCATTGATGAAGCTCGATCTGCCGGCGGGTGTGGATGTCGAGATCAAGCTTCAGTAAGTGCAGTCTTTTCCGGCGTTCTTTTTGCCGGTAAGCGTCATCGGATGTTCCGGTGGCAGTTGAAACGGATCCCGGTCAATCGCAACCGGGATGAGGAGAAAAACATGACTCTAGGCCTTGTGGGTCGCAAGGTCGGCATGACGCGTATTTTCACCGATGACGGGCAAACCGTTCCGGTGACGGTCGTGGATGTGTCGAACAATCGCGTTACCCAGATCAAGACAGCAGAAACCGACGGTTACACGTCGGTGCAGGTCGCTTTCGGCAAGCGTCGCGCTACTCGCGTGAACAAAGCCGCCGCAGGTCATTTCGCCAAGGCAGGTGTCGAGGCCGGTGAGGTGCTGCGTGAATTCCGTGTGGACGCTGGCAAGCTCGCCGAATTCAAGGCAGGTGATGTGATCAGCCCCGCCTCGGTGTTTTCGGTAGGCCAGAAGGTCGATGTGACGGGTACGTCCATCGGTAAGGGCTTTGCCGGTGCCATCAAGCGCCACAACTTCTCGTCCAACCGTGCGTCGCACGGTAACTCGATCTCGCACAACTCGCCGGGTTCTATCGGTATGGCGCAGGACCCGGGTCGCGTTTTCCCGGGTAAGCGCATGGCCGGTCACCTCGGTGACGTCAAGTGCACCCAACAGGGGCTGGAGGTCGTGCGTATCGACGAGGCCCGTCAGCTGCTGCTCATCAAGGGCGCAATTCCGGGTTCCAAGGGCGGCGACGTTGTCGTGCTGCCGGCGGTCAAGGGCTGAGGAGAGCGCGATGGCTGAATTGAAGGTATTGAACGACGCCGGTCAACAGGCGGCGACGGTGCAGGCGCCGGACGCTCTGTTTGCCCGCGAATACAACGAAGCGCTGGTTCATCAGGTGGTCGTGGCCTATCAGGCCAACGCTCGCCAGGGTACCCGTGCTCAGAAGGACCGTACGCTGGTCAAGCACACCACGCGCAAGCCGTGGCGTCAGAAGGGCACTGGTCGCGCACGCGCCGGTATGTCGTCTAGCCCGCTGTGGCGTGGTGGCGGCCGCATCTTCCCGAACTCGCCCGACGAGAACTTCTCGCAGAAGGTCAATCGCAAGATGTATCGCGCCGGCATCGCCGCGATCCTCTCGCAGCTGGCTCGCGAAGACCGTATCGCTGTGGTCGATAGTTTCAATGTCGAGGCTCCGAAGACCAAGCTGCTGTCGAGCAAGCTCAAGGGCATGGGTCTGGATTCGGTGCTCGTGATCACCGACGAACTCGATGAGAACCTGTTCCTGTCTTCGCGCAACCTGCACAACGTGCTGGTCCTGGAAGCGCACGAGACGGATCCGGTTTCGCTCATCCGCTTCGGCAAGGTGCTGGTCACGCGCAGCGCGATGAGCAAATTCGAGGAGATGTGGGCATGAGCAACTTTTCGCAGGAAAGGCTGATGCAGGTTCTGCTCGCGCCGCAGATTTCCGAGAAGGCGACCTTTATTGCCGACCGTAACAACCAGGTCGTGTTCAAGGTTGCGCCGGATGCTACCAAGCCGGAGATCAAGGCTGCGGTCGAACTGCTGTTCAGCAAGGGCGACAACAAGATCGAAGTCCTGTCGGTTCAGGTCCTGAACGTGAAGGGCAAGATCAAGCGTTTTGGCCGCACGTTCGGCCGTCGCAGCGACTGGAAGAAGGCCTTTGTGCGCATCAAGCCGGGCCAGGACATCGAGTTCGCTGAAGGAGGGGCTGTCTAATGGCACTCGTCAAAGTCAAGCCGACTTCGGCCGGCCGCCGTGCCGTCGTCAAGGTCGTCAATCCGACCCTGTACAAGGGTCGCCCGGTTGATTCGCTCACCGAGAGCCAGAACAAGACCTCGGGTCGCAATAACCACGGCCGGATCACGACCCGTCACAAGGGTGGTGGTCACCGTCAGCAATATCGCGTGATCGATTTCCGTCGCAACAAGGATGGCATCGTCGCGACCGTCGAGCGCATCGAATACGACCCGAACCGTTCGGCGCATATCGCGCTGCTGTGCTACGCCGATGGCGAGCGCCGCTACATCATTGCTCCGAAGGGCATGGTGGTCGGTCAGCAGGTGGTCAGTGGTTCGGAAGCGCCGATCAAGTCGGGCAATGCTCTGCCGCTGCGCAACATTCCGGTCGGTTCGACGGTGCATTGCATCGAAATGACGCCGGGCAAGGGCGCGCAGCTGGCGCGCGCTGCGGGCACCTCGGTTCAGTTGCTGGCGCGCGAAGGCACCTACGCCCAACTGCGTCTGCGTTCCGGTGAAATCCGTCGTGTGCACGTCGAGTGCCGCGCGACCATCGGCGAAGTGGGCAACGAAGAAAACAACCTGCGCAAGCTTGGCAAGGCCGGCGCAACCCGTTGGCGCGGTGTGCGCCCGACGGTTCGCGGTACCGTGATGAACCCGATCGATCACCCGCATGGTGGTGGTGAGGGCCGTACCGGTGAAGGCCGCGTTCCCGTCAGCCCGTGGGGTCAGCCGACCAAGGGCTACCGCACCCGCAGCAACAAGCGCACGAGCAACATGATCGTGCAGCGCCGCTACAAGCGATAAGAGGTAGGCAATGGCACGTTCAATCAAGAAAGGCCCGTTCGTCGACGCCCACCTGCTGGCCAAGGTGGATACGGCTCGCGCGTCGAATGACAAGCGTCCGATCAAGACCTGGTCGCGTCGTTCGACCGTTCTGCCGGACTTCATCGGTCTCACCATCGCCGTGCATAACGGCCGCCAGCACATTCCGGTCTATGTTTCGGAAAACATGGTCGGCCACAAGCTGGGCGAGTTTGCGCTGACCCGTACGTTCAAGGGTCACACCGCAGGCAAGAAAGCGAAGAAGTAAGGAGCGATGACAATGGAAACCCGTGCAAATCTTCGCGGTGTGCGCCTGTCGGCGCAAAAGGGTCGGCTGGTCGCCGATCTGATCCGCGGCAAGTCGGTCAGTCAGGCTCTGAATATTCTGGCTTTCAGCCCCAAGAAGGGCGCAAAGATCATCAAGAAGGTCGTCGAGTCCGCAATCGCCAATGCCGAGCATAACGATGGCGCCGATATCGACAGCCTCAAGGTGAAGACCATTTACGTGGAAAAGGGTGTTGTGCTCAAGCGCTTCACCGCCCGGGCCAAGGGACGCGGTAATCGCATCGTGAAGCCGACCTGCCACGTGTTCGTCACGGTTGGAGACTGAAGGTTATGGGACAGAAGATTCATCCGACCGGCTTCCGTCTGGCGGTCACGCATAACTGGGCTTCGCGCTGGTTCGCGTCCAGCAAGGACTTCCCGCGCATGCTCAATCAGGATCTGCAGGTTCGCGCGTTCCTGAAGAAGAAGCTGGCGCACGCGTCCGTCGGTCGCGTGGTCATCGAGCGCCCGGCCAAGAATGCCCGCATCACCGTGTATTCGGCCCGTCCGGGCGTGGTGATCGGCAAGAAGGGCGAAGAGATCGAACTGATCAAGGCGCAACTGGCCAAGATGATGGGCGTGCCTGTGCACGTCAACATCGAGGAGATCCGCAAGCCGGAGATCGACGCGCAGCTGATCGCCGATTCGATCGCCCAGCAACTCGAAAAGCGCATCATGTTCCGCCGCGCGATGAAGCGCGCCATGCAGAACGCCATGCGCCTCGGTGCTCAGGGCATCAAGATCATGTCGTCGGGCCGCTTGAACGGTATCGAGATTGCTCGCCGTGAGTGGTATCGCGAAGGTCGCGTACCGCTGCACACGCTGCGTGCAGACATCGATTACGGAACGTCTGAAGCGAAGACGACCTACGGTGTGATCGGTATCAAGGTGTGGGTGTTCAAGGGCGAAATGCTTGCCCGCGGCGAAGCGCCTGCTGTTACCGAAGAAAACGATAACGCACGTCGTCCGCGTCGTGACGGTCGTCGCCCCGAAGGCGACAACCGCCCGGCCGGCCGCCGTCCCGCTCGTGATGCGAAGCCCGAAGGCGGCGCACCGGCAGGGGATGCCGACGTGAAGTCCACTCAGCAACGAGTCAGAAAGTCAGGAGCTAGCAATGCTGCAGCCGGCGAGAAGAAAGTACCGTAAGGAGCAGAAGGGCCGCAACACGGGCCTCGCCACCCGCGGCACCAAGGTTTCCTTTGGCGAGTACGGTCTCAAGGCCACGTCGCGCGGTCGTCTGACGGCTCGTCAGATTGAATCCGCACGTCGTGCGATGACGCGTCACATCAAGCGCGGTGGTCGTATCTGGATTCGCATTTTCCCCGACAAGCCGATCTCGAAGAAGCCGGCGGAAGTGCGTATGGGTAACGGCAAGGGCAATCCGGAGTACTGGGTTGCGGAAATTCAGCCGGGCAAGGTGCTGTACGAGATGGACGGCGTCGACGAGGCGCTGGCGCGCGAGGCGTTCCGCCTGGCGGCTGCCAAGCTCCCGCTCGAAACCACCTTTGTCGTGCGACAGCTGGGGTAAGCGATGAAAGCCAAGGATCTGCGGACGAAAGATGCCGCTGAATTGAACAAGGAGTTGATGGATCTCCTGAAGGCGCAGTTTTCTATGCGCATGCAGAAGGCCACTCAACAGCTGACCAACACCAGCGAACTGAAGAACGTGCGCCGCGATATCGCGCGCGTTCGTACCCTGCTGCAACAGAAAGCGAGTACGAAATGAGCGAGACCAATCAAAAGGTTCATCGCACGCTGGTCGGCCGAGTGGTCAGCGACAAGATGGACAAGACCGTGACCGTTCTGGTGGAGCGTCGTGTGAAGCACCCGCTCTACGGCAAGGTGATCATGCGGTCGAAGAAGTATCACGCGCACGTCGAAGGCCTCGAAGCGCACGAAGGCGATCTTGTTCAGATCGAAGAGTGTCGCCCGATCAGCCGTACGAAGGCGTGGAAGGTTACGCAGGTTGTAGAACAGGCTCGCGTGATCTGAAGACGTATTTCAGGGAGGGGCTTGTGTAGTTCCTCCCTGCGTGCTATTGTGGCGCGCTTTGCTTCGCCGAGCCTCAAAGTTTTGTTGGGCTCGTCCTACACCCTGACGGGTCCAAGACTGACCGCTCTCAGAGCGGGACAAGTTGGAGATAACAAATGATCCAGATGCAATCCATGCTGAACGTGGCCGACAACACCGGCGCGCGCTCGGTCATGTGTATCAAGGTGCTGGGTGGTTCCAAGCGCCGTTACGCCGGTATTGGCGATGTGATCAAGGTCAGCATCAAGGATGCTGCGCCCCGTGGTCGCGTCAAGAAGGGCGAGGTCTATAACGCGGTGGTTGTTCGCACTGCGAAGGGTGTGCGTCGTCCGGACGGTTCGCTCGTGAAGTTCGACGGCAATGCCGCAGTGCTTCTGAACAACAAGCTCGAGCCGATCGGTACCCGCATTTTCGGGCCGGTCACGCGTGAGCTGCGCGGCGAGCGTTTCATGAAGATCGTTTCGCTGGCGCCGGAAGTTCTCTGAGGCCAGGCTGGAGAGTCAGATGGAAAAGATTCGCAAGGGCGATGAAGTGGTGGTGCTGACGGGCAAGGATCGCGGTCGCCGCGGTACCGTGCTGCGTCGCGTTGATGAGCGCTCGGTTCTGGTTGAGGGCGTAAACCGCGTGAAGAAGCATCAGCGGCCGAACCCGATGAAGGGTCAGCAGGGCGGCATCGTCGAGAAGGAAATGCCGATCGACATTTCGAATGTTGCGCTGTTCAACCCGGCCACCAGCAAGGGTGATCGTGTGGGCATCAAGACACTTGAAGACGGTACGAAGGTCCGTTTCTTCAAGTCGAATGGCGAGTTGGTCAAGGCTTAAGGAACGACAATGGCGCGCTTGCAAGATTTTTACAAAGCAACCGTTGTGGGCGATTTGACGGCTCGCTTCGGTTACAAGTCGGTGATGGAAGTTCCGCGCATCACCAAAATCACGCTGAACATGGGTGTCGGCGAAGCGGTGGGTGACAAGAAGGTTCTTGAGCACGCCGTGGGCGACATGGTCAAGATCGCTGGTCAGAAGCCGGTCGTCACCAAGGCCCGTAAGGCCATCGCGGGTTTCAAGATCCGTGAGGGTTATCCGATCGGCTGCATGGTGACGCTGCGCGGTCCCCGCATGTTCGAGTTCCTGGATCGTCTGATCACCGTGGCGATGCCGCGCGTGCGTGACTTCCGTGGTGTGTCTGGCAAGGGTTTCGACGGCCGTGGCAACTACAACATCGGCATCAAGGAACAGATCATTTTCCCGGAAATCGAGTACGACAAGGTCGATAAGGTCCGTGGAATGAACATCAGCATCACGACGACCGCCAAGACCGACGAGGAAGCCAAGGCTCTGCTCGCCGCGTTCAAGTTCCCGTTCAAGAATTGAGGTTGCCATGGCCAAGTTGGCATTGAAAAACCGTGAAGAGAAGCGTGAGAAGCTGGTTGCGAAGTTCGCCGCCAAGCGCGCTGCGCTCGAGGCTGTCATCGCTGACATGTCCGCGTCCGACGAAGATCGTGCTTCCGCTCGCCTGAAGCTGCAAGCGCTGCCGCGCAATTCCAGCCCGACGCGTCTTCGCAATCGTTGCGAGCAGACCGGGCGTCCGCGCGGTGTGTTCCGCAAATTCGGTCTTTGCCGCAACAAGTTGCGTGAAGCGGCCTTCCGCGGCGAAGTGCCCGGCATGGTCAAGGCTAGTTGGTAACAGGGGTACAAGATGAGCATGAGTGATCCGATTGCGGACATGCTGACCCGCATCCGCAATGCACAAATGGCACAGAAGGGCTCTGTTGTCATGCCGTCCTCGAAACTCAAGGTGGCGATCGCCGGGGTGCTGCAGTCCGAAGGTTATATCGACGGTTTCAGCGTGCGCACCGACGGTGGCAAGGCTGAGCTGGAACTGGTCCTGAAGTATTACTCGGGCCGCCCCGTCATCGAGCGCATCGAGCGCGTCAGTCGACCTGGTCTTCGCGTTTACCGCGGCATGGACGATCTGCCTCGCGTGATGAACGGTCTGGGTGTGGCCATCGTTTCGACGCCCCGTGGCGTTATGACCGATCGCAAGGCCCGCGCCGAGAAGGTCGGCGGCGAAGTGCTGTGCATCGTGGCTTGAGGACGAAGACATGTCACGTATTGCAAAGAATCCAGTTGTTGTGCCGAAGGGTGTCGACGTTGCTCTGAGCAACGGCGAGCTTTCGGTCAAGGGTCCGCTCGGCCAGATCCGCCGCGTGATCAACCCGGCTGTTTCGGTCACGGTCGATGGCGGCGAGATCCGCTTCGGTCAGATCGAAGGCGCCGAGAACACCAAGGCGCTCTCCGGGACCATGCGCGCGCTGGTCGCGAACATGGTTCAGGGTGTCACGCAGGGTTTCGAACGCAAGCTGCTGCTGGTCGGTGTGGGCTACAAGGCGCAGGCGCAAGGCGACAAGCTGAACCTGTCGCTTGGTTTCTCGCACCCGGTCGTTCATCAGATGCCCGACGGCATCAAGGTGGAAACACCGGCGCCGACGGAAATCCGCATCAAGGGTGTCGACAAGCAACTCGTTGGTCAGGTCGCCGCTGAAGTCCGCGCGTATCGCCAGCCCGAGCCGTACAAGGGCAAGGGCGTTCGCTACGCGGACGAAGTGGTGGTGATCAAAGAGACCAAGAAGAAGTAAGGGTGACGAACATGGACAAGAACATTTCCCGTCTGCGCCGCTCCCGCCAGACCCGTGCGCGCATCGCCCAACTGAAGGCCGTTCGTCTGTCGGTTCACCGCAGCAACAGCCACATCTACGCGCAGGTCTATTCCGGTTGCGGCACCCGCGTGCTCGCAGCGGCGTCGACTATCGAAGAGTCGGTGCGCAAGGAAGTGAGCAACGGCGGCAACGTCAAGGCGGCCACGCTGGTCGGCAAGCTGATTGCCGAGCGCGCTCGCGCGCAAGGTATCGAGCAGGTGGCATTCGATCGTGGTGGTTTCAAGTACCACGGCCGTATCAAGGCGCTCGCTGAGGCCGCCCGCGAAGGCGGTCTCAAGTTCTAACTGATCAGGCGACTCAAGCGATGGCTAAACCGCAACGCAAGCAAAACCAGGCCCAGGAAGAACGCGACGACGGCCTGCGTGAAAAAATGGTGTCGATCAACCGTGTCACCAAGGTGGTGAAGGGTGGTCGTATTCTCGGTTTCGCGGCTCTGACCGTGGTCGGTGACGGCGACGGCGGAATCGGCATGGGCAAGGGCAAGGCGCGTGAAGTGCCGGTGGCCGTGCAGAAGGCGATGGAAGAGGCGCGTCGCAAGATGGTTCGTGTGAGCCTCCGCGATGGCAGCTTCCATCACCCGATCGTCGGCCACCATGGCGCGTCGACCGTGCTGATCCAGCCGGCCGCAGCCGGTACCGGCATCATCGCCGGCGGTCCGATGCGCGCCGTGTTCGAAGTGATGGGCGTGACGGACGTCGTCGCCAAGTCGCTCGGCTCGTCGAATCCTTACAACCTCGTGCGCGCCACGCTTAACGGCCTGCTGCGCATGAGCACGCCGTCGGAGATTGCCGCCAAGCGCGGCAAGACCGTGGCGGACATTCTCGGCTGAGGTCTGTGATGGCTGAAAAAACTCTGAAGGTCACTCTGGTGAAGAGCCTGATCGGTCGCAAGCAGGATCACCGCGCCACGGTGCGCGGCCTGGGTCTGCGCCGTCTGCATCACACCGTCGTCCTTGAGGACACGCCGGCGGTCCGCGGCATGGTCACCAAGGTGTCTTACCTGCTGAAGGTCGAGGCTTAAATGGAACTGAATGACATCAAGCCCGGCGAGGGCTCGAAGCACGCGCGCCGTCGCGTCGGTCGCGGCATGGGCAGTGGCCTGGGCAAGACCTGCGGCCGCGGCCACAAGGGTCAGAAGTCGCGTTCGGGCGGCTGGAAGAGCGTAGGTTTCGAAGGCGGCCAGATGCCGCTGCAGCGCCGTCTGCCGAAGCGTGGCTTCACGTCACTGACCCGCGCGCGCAACGAGGAAGTCAATCTTTCGTCGCTGTCGCGTCTGCCGGTCGAGGACGTTGATCTGCTCGTGCTCAAGCAGTTTGGCCTCGTGTCTCGTGACGCGCTGTCTGCCAAGGTGGTTCTGTCGGGCGAGATCACCCGCCGCGTCGTGCTCAAGGGCATCGGCGCGACCAAGGGTGCGCGCGCTGCGATCGAAGCCGCTGGCGGCCAGGTCGGAGAGTAAGCGTTGGTTACTGCCGCCCAGCAGCCCGGCCGTAGCGCCAAGTTCGGTGATCTGTGGCGTCGCCTGTGGTTCCTCGCAGGCGCGCTGCTGGTCTATCGCCTCGGTGCGCATATTCCGGTCCCGGGTATCGATCCTGCTCGTCTCGCGGAACTGTTCCAGGGGCAGCAGGGCGGCATCCTCGGCGTGTTCAACCTCTTCTCCGGCGGTGCGTTGTCGCGTTTTACGATTTTCGCGCTGGGGATCATGCCGTACATCTCGGCGTCGATCATCATGCAGCTGCTCACCGTCGCAGTGCCGTCTCTTGAGGCGCTGAAGAAGGAAGGTGAGGCGGGCCGTCGCAAGATCACGCAGTACACGCGTTACGGAACGCTGGCGCTCGCGCTGTTCCAGGCGTTCGGTATTTCCGTTGCGCTCGAGTCGCAGCAGGGACTGGTGCTCGATCCGGGGATGATGTTCCGCTTCGTGACGATCTCGACTCTGATCACCGGGACTATGTTCCTCATGTGGTTGGGCGAGCAGATCACCGAACGCGGCATTGGCAACGGTATCTCGATCATCATCTTCGCCGGTATCGCTGCGGGGCTTCCGGGTTCCATCGGTGGGCTTCTCGAGCTGGTAAATACCGGCGCGATGCACGAACTCACGGCGCTGTTCATCGTTGCCCTGGTGTTCGCTGTGACGGCCGTGGTGGTTTTCGTCGAACGTGGTCAGCGCAAGATCCTAGTCAACTACGCGAAGCGTCAGGTCGGCAACAAGGTGTACGGTGGACAGAGTTCTCACCTGCCGTTGAAGCTGAACATGGCCGGTGTCATTCCGCCGATTTTCGCGTCGTCGATCATCCTCTTCCCGGCGACGCTGGCGGGTTGGTTCGCAACGACGGACAGCACGCGCTGGCTGAAGGATCTGGCTGCCACGTTGTCGCCTGGACAGCCGATCTACGTGTTGCTGTACGCGACGGCAATCGTTTTCTTCTGCTTCTTCTATACGGCGCTGGTTTTCAACGCCAAGGAGACGGCGGACAACCTGAAGAAGAGCGGTGCCTTCGTTCCGGGCATTCGTCCGGGCGAACAGACGGCGCGCTATATCGACAAGATCCTGACGCGTCTCACCCTGGTCGGTGCGGTGTACATCACGCTGGTCTGCCTGCTGCCTGAGTTCCTGATCCTGAAGTGGAATGTTCCGTTCTACTTCGGCGGCACATCGCTGCTGATCATCGTTGTAGTGACGATGGATTTCATGGCCCAGGTGCAGGCGTACGTGATGTCTCATCAGTACGAGAGCCTTCTGAAGAAGGCGAATTTCCGCGGGGCTGGGTTCCCGACGCGTTAGGTAGCTATGTCCAAGGAAGATGTCATTGAAATGCAGGGTGAAGTTGTTGAAACCCTGCCGAATGCGACGTTTCGCGTGAAGCTCGAAAACGGACACGTGGTTCTCGGGCACATATCCGGAAAGATGCGGATGCACTACATCCGCATTCTTCCCGGTGACAAGGTAACGGTGCAGCTCACGCCTTATGACCTGAGCAAAGGTCGCATCGTGTTTCGCGCCAAGTAGGTCCGGCGTTTGGTTCCAGTTGGAGAAATGGGATGAAAGTCCAAGCATCTGTAAAGCGCGTCTGCCGCAAGTGCAAGGTGATCCGTCGCCACGGTGTCGTCCGCATCATTTGTGCTGATCCGCGTCACAAGCAGCGTCAAGGTTGACGTTGGCTAGTGGTCTTTGATAACATTTAAGGTTTCGCTTTTCGGGGTGACTGCATGGCCCGTATCGCCGGCGTTAACATTCCTAACCACCAGCACACCGAGATCGCTCTGACGGCGATTTTCGGGGTTGGTCGTTCCCGCTCACAAAAGATTTGCGACGCTGCCGGCATTGCCCGCACGACGAAGATCAAGGACCTCTCGGAGGCCGAAATGGATCGGCTGCGGGAAGAGGTCGGCAAGTTCACCATCGAGGGTGACCTGCGCCGTGAAGTGACGATGAACATCAAGCGCCTGATGGATCTGGGCTGCTATCGCGGTGTTCGTCATCGTCGTGGCCTGCCGCTGCGTGGTCAGCGCACCCGCACGAATGCCCGCACCCGCAAGGGTCCGCGCAAGTCGATCGCTGGCGCCAAGAAATAAGCAATAGGACACGATCATGGTCAAGAGTGCTGCAAAAGTCCGGAAGAAGGTCAAGAAGAACGTCGCGGAAGGCATCGCGCACATTCACGCTTCCTTCAACAACACCATCATCACGATCACCGACCGTCAGGGCAACGCCCTGTCGTGGGCAACGTCGGGCGGCGCCGGCTTCAAGGGTTCGCGCAAGAGCACGCCGTTTGCAGCACAGGTGGCCGCAGAGGCCGCTGGCAAGGTCGCTGTCGAATGCGGTGTGAAAAACCTGGAAGTCCGCATCAAGGGTCCCGGCCCGGGTCGCGAGTCGGCCGTTCGTGCGCTGAATGCGCTCGGCATCAAGATTTCGTCGATCACCGACATCACGCCGATCCCGCACAACGGTTGCCGTCCGCCCAAGCGTCGGCGCATCTAAGAGGAATTAGAGAATGGCTCGTAATCTCGACGCGAAGTGCCGTCAATGCCGTCGTGAAGGCGAAAAGCTCTTCCTGAAGGGCGAAAAGTGCTTCACCGACAAGTGCGCCATCGAGCGCCGTTCGTATGCCCCGGGTCAGCATGGACAAAAGTCCGGCCAGCGCCTGTCCGGTTTCGGTCAGCAACTGCGTGAAAAGCAGAAGATCCGTCGCATCTATGGCGTGCTCGAGCGTCAGTTCCGCCGCGTGTATGCCGAGGCCGAGCGCCGCAAGGGTCAGACCGGCGAGAACATGCTGCAACTGCTGGAAAGCCGCCTGGATACCGTTGCTTACCGCATGGGTTTTGGCGCTTCGCGTGCCGAGTCGCGTCAGGTCGTGCGTCACAACGGCGTGCTGGTCAATGGCAAGCGCGTCAACATCCCGTCGTACGAAGTGCGTCCGGGTGATGTGGTCGAGCTGACCGAACGTGCCAAGGGCCATCTGCGCTCGAAGGGCGCGCTCGAAGCCCAGGCTTCGCGCGGTTTCCCCGAGTGGCTGGACGTCGATTCCAAGGCTGCACGCGGTGTGTTCAAGTCGCTGCCGGCCCGTACCGACCTGCCCTCGACGATCAACGAAAGTCTGGTCGTCGAACTGTACTCCCGCTGATCGCTGGTGCGATCAGCCTGCTGACGTCACTGAGGACTGCAGATGCAAAGCAATGCTCTCTTGAAACCGCGAATCATTGACGTACAAAATCTTTCCCCGGCTCACGCACGCGTTGTGATGGAGCCGTTCGAACGCGGGTTCGGGCACACGCTGGGCAACGCGCTCCGTCGCATTCTCCTGTCGTCGATGCCCGGCTATGCGCCGACCGAAGTGCAGATCGAAGGCGTTCTGCACGAGTACTCGACGCTGGACGGCGTGCGTGAAGACGTGGTCGATATCCTGCTGAATCTGAAGGGTGTCGTGCTGAAGCTGCACAACCGCTCCGAGGCCTATCTGCGCCTGTCGCGCAATGGCGAAGGCGTCGTGACGGCTGGCGATATCGAGGTCACGCACGATGTCGAGATCGTCAATCCGGAGCACGTGATCGCTCACGTTGCGCCGGGCGGCAAGCTGGATCTTCAGTTCAAGATCGAACAGGGCCGTGGTTACGTGCCGGGTACCGTTCGTCAGAGCTCTTCGGAGAATAAGGCGATCGGTCACATCGTTCTCGATGCGAGCTTCAGCCCGGTTCGCCGCGTTAGCTATTCGGTTGAGTCGGCGCGCGTTGAACAGCGTACCGACCTCGATCGTCTGGTGATGGATGTCGAAACCAACGGTGCTGTCGAACCGGAAGAGGCAGTGCGCTACGCTGCCCGCGTCCTGGTTGATCAGCTGTCGGTGTTCGCTGAGCTGGAAGGCACTGCGCCGGCCGTCGAGCAGCGCAAGCCGGCGGTGATCGATCCGATCCTGCTGCGCCCGGTCGATGACCTGGAGCTGACGGTGCGTTCGGCCAACTGTCTCAAGGCCGAGAACATCTATTACATCGGCGATCTGATCCAGCGTACCGAGAACGAACTGCTGAAGACCCCGAACCTGGGTCGCAAGTCGCTGAACGAAATCAAGGAAGTGCTTGCCTCGCGTGGTCTCACGCTGGGCATGAAGCTCGAGAACTGGCCGCCCGCCGGCCTCGATCGGGCATAACACCGTACCGGCGCACCGCGCCGGATACAAGATGAACCGGCCACCTGCCTGACCCGCGGTGGCCGCATAATTTATACGGAGTCATCATGCGTCATCGTAACGGTCTCAGAAAGCTTAACCGCACCAGCTCGCATCGCGAAGCGATGTTCCGCAATATGGCCGTGTCGCTGCTGCGCCACGAAGCCATTAAGACCACGGTTCCGAAGGCCAAGGAACTGCGCCGCGTCGTCGAGCCGCTGATCAACCTTGGCAAGACGCCGAACCTGTCGAACCGCCGCCTCGCCTTCTCGCGTCTGCGTGACCGCGAAGTCGTGTGCAAGATTTTCGACGTGCTCGGCCCCCGCTACGCTAACCGCAATGGCGGTTACCTGAGCATCCTTAAAATGGGCTTCCGCGTCGGCGACAATGCGCCGATGGCATTCGTCCAGCTGATGGATCGCCCGGATGAGAGTGCGGAGCCGGTTGAAGTCGCCGAGTAAGCGAATTCCATCGGTACCAAACAAAAAGCCCCGCGATGCGGGGCTTTTTGTTTGGGCGTCGTTCGCACACTGTCGCGTAGCGGAGTGTGCGTGATGGAGTCGCGGCGTCAGGCCGCGCTGGCGCTGTCGTCCTGCCAGATCGGCGTGTGCTGCTGCAGGACTTCACGGAATACGTCGCCGAGCATCACGAGCACCGGCCCCTCGGGTATTCCCGCGGTGCCCAGCAAGGCGCCGATCGGTTGTTCCGAGAGCCCCTGAAGCGTCGTGAAGCCCTCTCGCGAGGACGGGTGACTCGCGTTCTCGACCAGTGCTACCGGAGTGCCCGGGTCGCGGCCGTAGCTCATCAGCTCGCGTGCAATCGCCATCGATTCGTGCGAGGCCATGTAGAGCGCCAGCGTTGGTGTGTCGGCATTGGCGCGCAACGCCTGCGAGGGATTTTCGCCCTCGCCGGCGCGCGGCGTCAGCAGCGCAACGCTGCGCGCGATGCCGCGACGCGTCAGCGATACGCGGAGCTGCGCGCTGGCGGCGCTGGCCGCGGTGATGCCCGGCACCACTTCGTAATCGATACCTGCGGCGGCCAGCGCATCCATCTCTTCCTGCGCGCGACCGAACAGCATCGGATCACCGCCCTTGAGACGAACGACGCGGGCATGCGTACGTGCCGCGTGGATCAGCTTCTGGTTGATGAAGCGCTGCGCGGTGGACTGCTTGCCGCAGCGCTTGCCAACCGCGATGTGCTTTGCTTGAGGTGCGAGCGACAGCACGTCGTCGCCGATCAGCGCGTCGTGCAGCACGACCTCGGCTTCGGCGAGCAGCCGGACCGCGCGCACAGTCAGCAGGTCTACGGCGCCCGGACCGGCGCCGACCAGCCAGACCTTGCCGGGGGAGCGGTGTTCAGCCGGCCTTGACATGGAGACCGCACTCCTTGCTTTCCGGGTTCTCCCACCACCAGCGTCCGGCGCGGATGTCCTCGCCCGGCGAGATTGCGCGGGTACAGGGCTGGCAGCCGATGCTCGGGAAGAAGCGCTCGTGCAGTTCGTTGTACGGGACTTCGTGGGTATGGATGTAGACCCACACCTCGCGCTCGGTCCAGTCGGACAGCGGATTGAACTTCTCGATACCGTGACCTTCATCGAATTCGCGCGTCGGCAGTGCGCTCCGCGTCGCCGACTGCTGGGCCCGCATGCCGGTGATCCAGGCTTTCTTGCCGGCCAGCGCGCGCTTCAGCGGCTCGACCTTGCGCATCGCACAGCAGGCTTTGCGCAGGTCCACCGAGTCGTAGAAGGCGTTGATGCCGTGCTTGCGCACGTACTCTTCAACCGCCTCGTGACGCGGAAAGAAGGTGACCGGGCGTGCACCGTAGTGCTGTTCCGCCTTCGCCATCAGGTCGTAGGTTTCCGCGGGCAGACGGCCGGTATCCAGCGTGAAGATCTCGATGTCGAGCGCGTTGCGCTGGATCAGGTCGGTCAGCACCATGTCTTCCGCGCCCATGCTGCTGGCGAAGCCGATGGGCTGGAACTCGGCAGCGGCCTGTTTCAGCAGTTCGGTCGCCGCCGCGGTCTTCTGCGCCACCGTCGCGCGCATCGCGTCGGTGATGTTCGGATGGATCAGCGGGTTCTTCATGCGATCGCCTTCTGCCCGATGCGCCGACGGAACACTGGCGTGATGCCGTCGGTGGAGGTCTGGTAGGGCGTGGTGAAGTCGTTCAGCGCAGCGATGCAGCGCTCCGGCTTCTGGTCGGCGCGCAGCAGATAGGCGTCGAAGCCGGTGCGGCGGAAGAAGAACATCTGGTCGCGCAGCACGTCGCCCAGCGCGCGCAATTCGTTGCGGTAGCCGTAACGGGTGCGCAGGATGAAGGCGATCGAGAAGCCACGACCGTCTATGAACTTGGGGAAGTTCACGCCGATCAACGGCAGCCGGTTCAGATCACCGCCGAGGCTTTCCGCCAGTTCGGCCGGTTCCTCGTGACTGTCCAGCCAGACTGCGATCTCGCCGGCGGCAACGCGTGCCGCAAGCTCTTCACGACGACGCAGCCACACGGTCAACGGAATCATCACCTTGCCGGCCGGCACTTCACAGGCGGCAACGACGTCTTCGGGGGCGGCCGGTTCACCGGTCAGCTTGAACATGACCACCTTGCCGGCGGCCTTGCGCACCGGTTCGGTCGATTCGGGCAGCTTCACCCAGGTCCATTCGTTGTGTGCGAGCGTGTTGCCGCGGATCAGGTCAGCCATGGGCCACCTCGGCTTTCTTTGCGGTTTCGCCGTACACGCGGGCCTTGAACGGCGCGACGCCGAGCCGGCGTACGGTGTCGAGGAAGCGCTCTTCCGGCGTGCGCGCCTCGACATAGGTTTCGATGAGCTTCTTGATCACACCCGGCACTTCGTCCGCGGCGAACGACGGGCCGATCACGTCGCCGAGCGACGTGGTGTTGCCTTGGGCGCCGCCGATCGACACCTGGTACCACTCGGAACCGGCCTTATCGACGCCGAGAATGCCGATATGGCCGACGTGATGGTGACCACAGGAATTCATGCAGCCGGATATGTTCAGCTCCAGGTCGCCGATGTCGTACAGGTAGTCCAGATCGTCGAACTCGGCCTGGATGGCCTGCGCGATCGGGATGGACTTGGCATTCGCCAGCGAGCAAAAGTCGCCGCCCGGGCAGCAGATCATGTCGGTCAGCAGCCCGATGTTGGGCGTCGCCAGTCCGTGCGCGCGCGCGCCCTGCCACAGGTCGTACAGGTCGGCCAGCGCGACGTCGGCGAGCACCAGGTTCTGTTCGTGCGTCACGCGCAGTTCGCCGAAGCTGTAGCGGTCGGCCAGATCGGCGACGGCTTCCATCTGTTCCGACGTGATGTCGCCCGGTGCGACGCCGTGCGGCTTCAGCGACAGCGTGACCGAGCGGTAGCCCGGACGCTTGTGCGCACGTACGCAGCGCGACACCCAGCGGGCGAAGGCGCGGTCTTCGGCGAGGTGCGCATCGAAGGACGCATCGCGCGCGGGACGGGCGGGGGCGTCGGGATCCGAGAAGGCGGCGCGGGCCAGATCGAGTTCGGCTTCGGTGACGGTCGCGATGCCGTCGCGCTCGAGCTGCCATTCCTCATTGACCTGACGCGCGAACTCTTCGGCGCCGATCGCCTTGACCAGGATCTTGATGCGCGCCTTGTAGGCGTTGTCGCGGCGGCCGTAGCGGTTGTAGACGCGCAGCACGGCGTCGAGATAGGTCGGCAGGTGCGGCCAGGGCAGGGCGTCGTGAATGACGCTGCCGAGGATCGGCGTGCGACCCATGCCGCCGCCGACGATGACGCGTACCAGCACTTCGCCCTTGTCGTCGCGGTACAGCTGCAGGCCGACGTCGTGCGCGTAGGTCACCGCACGGTCTTCAAGCGTCCCGCTGACGGCGATCTTGAACTTGCGCGGCAGGAAGGCGAACTCCGGATGGAAGGTCGACCACTGGCGCAGCACTTCGCAGTACGGACGCGGATCGACGATCTCGTCCGGCGCCACGCCGGCGAAGGGATCGGTCGTGATGTTGCGGATGCAATTGCCCGAGGTCTGGATGGCGTGCATTTCCACCGTCGCCAGTTCGGCCAGGATATCGGCGGTGTCCTCCAGCTTCGGCCAGTTCAGCTGCATGTTCTGGCGCGTCGTGAAGTGACCGTAGCCGCGGTCGTAGCGGCGGGCGATGTCGGCCAGCTTGCGTAACTGCACGCTGGACAGCATGCCGTAGGGCACGGCGATGCGCAGCATCGGCGCATGGCGCTGGATGTAGAGGCCGTTCTGCAGACGCAGCGGGCGGAACTCGTCTTCCGACAGTTCGCCGGCCAGATTGCGCTGCAACTGGTCGCGATACTGGGCGACGCGCTCGATCACCAGCGCGCGGTCGTAATCGTCGTAGCGATACATAAGGGTGGTCCAGTCATGGGTGTCCGACCCATGCCGGACGACCCGTTGCCCTCTTTCAGCCTAGAAGGTTCAGGCTCAGTTTTCCGCCGATGCCGAACAGCATGCTGGCCAGCAGCGGACGCAGGAATCGTTCGGGCATGCGCGCCGCGATCTGGCTGCCGAGCGCGATGCCGGGCAGCGAACCGACCAGCAGTGCGCCGAGCAGCGTCCAGTCAACATTGCCCAGCCACCAGTGGCCCATGCCGGCCACCAGGGTCAGCGGCACGGCATGCGCGATGTCGCTGCCGACGATGCGCACCGCAGACAGCCGCGGATAGAGAAATACCAGTGCCGCCGTGCCAAGTGCGCCGGCGCCCACCGAAGAGATCGTCACCAACAGACCCAGCACTGCGCCGGTGGCGATGGTCAGCCCCCGCAGATGGCGTTCGCGGAACTCGCCGATGCCCGGCCGCTCGGCCAGAGCCTGCAAACGGGCTCGGAAAAGCAGCGCGCACGCTGTCAGGACAAGCGCCACACCGAGCGTACCGCTGATCAGCGACTGGCTGCCATAGGCCGAGCCGGAATGCGTCGATAACCACCACAGCGTCAGCGCCGCAGCCGGCACGCTGCCGGTGCCCAGCGCGGCGACGATGCGCCAATCCACTGTTCCATTGCGACCATGCACGACCGCACCGCCGGCCTTGGTCATGGCCGCGTACAGAAGATCGGTGCCGACCGCGACCGCCGGGTGGATGCCGAACAGCAGCACCAGCAGCGGCGTCATCAGCGAGCCGCCGCCCACACCGGTCAGACCGACGATGGCGCCGACGAAAAAGCCCGCGACCGAATAACCGAAATCCATGAATGCACTTTCTGCACTTTAAGGCGACCGAGGGTAGCGGCCTTCGAAGATAATTGGAAATGCTTTGAAGTAAGATCGAAATGACTTCCAGTGCTAATTGGAGTGGGACATGAACCTGCAACAGCTGCGTTACGTCGCCGAAGTCGCACAGCGCAACCTGAACGTGTCCGAGGCGGCGCGCGCGCTGCACACCTCGCAGTCCGGCGTGTCGCGGCAGATCAGCCTGCTGGAGGAGGAGCTTGGCGTCGATGTGTTCGTGCGCCAGGGCAAGCGACTGGTGGCGATCACCCGACCTGGCGAGGAGGTGGTCGCAATCGCTCGTCGCATGCTGCGCGACATCGGCGCGCTGCGGCAGGTCGGTGACGAGTACGCCAGCGGTGACCTCGGTCGGCTGTCGATCGCCACGACCCATACCCAGGCGCGCTACGTGCTGCCGCGCGTGTTATCGGAGTTCCTGCGCGCCCACCCGGGGGTGCAGATCGAACTGCACCAGGGCAATCCGACGCAATGCTGCGAATTCGTGCTGTCCGGCGCGGCCGATCTGGCGATCGCGACCGAAGCGATCGACGACTACGAACAATTGGTCAGCCTGCCCTGTTACCAGTGGAACCGCTGCCTGATCGCGCCACCCGGTCATCCGCTGCTCGACGTGAAACCGCTGACACTGGAAGCGATCGCCGCCTGGCCGCTCATCACCTATGACTTTTCCTTCACCGGCGGATCGCGCGTGAACCAGACCTTCGCCGAGCGCGGGCTGACGCCGCGCGTGGCACTCAGCGCCATCGACGCCGACATTATCAAGACCTATGTGGCGCTCGGCCTCGGCGTCGGCATTGTCGCGCAGATGGCGTTCGATCCGGAGCAGGACCGCGGTCTGCGCGCGGTCGATTGCGCCCACCTGTTCGAGTCGAGCACCACACGCATCGGCCTGCACCGCAACGCCTGGTTGCGCGGCTACACCTACGCCTTCATCGAGGCCTTCGCCGCCTCGCTCACCCGTGATGTGGTCGACCGGGCACTCGGCCGCGGCTGAAGGTTTTCATCGGCCGGTAACTTCGCCGGGCGACAGTGTCGGAATTGTTTCCACTCAAGATCCGACCATGACCGTGGCGCCCCTGCATCCCCTCCATCTCGATCCGACCGGCCGACATGCCGTACTGGCCGGCGTCACCTACCTTGCAAGCGCACCGCTGCAAGCAAAAGACGGGCGCTGCGTGCTCTATCTGACCGAGGCCGCCCAACCCGAGCACGTCTATAAGTTCATCGGCCCGCTGCCGGATGGTGGGGCGCTGCAACATGGCGCGCTCTACGTCGCACGCCTGGGCGACGCCGGCCACGGGCGCTGGTTGCCGCTGGTGCCCGCGCGCCAGGGCTTCCTGCTGTGGGACGCACAGCTGAACGTGGCCGATGTGCTGGCTCGCCCTGCCGACGCCGCCCGCCGGGCGGGCGCCAGCCGCATCGACGCGCTGTTCTGCGTGCAGGCGCGCGCGGACGGTGGTCAGCTTCTCTTGTGCGATCACGCTGGCGCGGCACTGGTCTGGCGCGAGGCGCTGGGCGATGCGGCCAGTCTCAGCTTTGCCTGGCAGGGGGCGGCGCTGTGCCGCGACAGGACCGCCGCAGCGCTTTCGCCGGATCGCACCCGCCTCGATACGCAGCCGGTCGTCGGCTGACCGGCCTGCGCACGCCGTCCTCCGCGCGGCTCCCGTGACGCGGTCGCGGGCGGCAGCGGCGGGCTGCGGCCTATACTCCGGCGTCTGTTTACATCGACAGCCGCCCATGACCCGCTTCCGCTTCTCCCTCGTCGCAGCGCTGTGCGCTGCCGGTCTGCTTGGCGCCGGACCGCTGCAGGCGGCCGACGGTGCCAGCCGCTATTACGAGGATGCCCTGGTACGCTTCGAACGCAAGGACGACGCTGGCGCCATCATCCAGCTCAAGAACGCACTGAAGGCCGATCCCGGCTTCCTCGCCGCGCACATGCTCATGGGGCGTGCGGCGCTGCGCAAAGGCGACTACGCAGCGGCCGAGGTCGCGCTGAACGAGGCACGTCAGCGTGGCGTGTCGCGTGCCGAGTACATCGTTCCGCTGGCGAACCTGCTGGTATCGACCGGGCGCCAGAAGGAAGTGATCGACACGCTGTCACCGGACGATCTGCCGCCCGGCATCCGTTACGAAGTGATCGTGCTGCGCGCCAAGGCGCATCTGGAGCTGGGCCAGTATCCGCAGGCCTTGTCGACAGTGCGTGAGGCGCGTGCGCTGAACCCGGCGTCCGCCTCGGCGGTCGTGATGGAGTCGCGCATTGCGCTTCAGGCCGGTCGCCCTGCGGAGGCGGCCACGCTGGCCGAACAGGCGACCACGCTGGCACCCAATGATTCGGACGCCTGGGGCATGCGTGCCGCGGTTGCCTACGCGACCGCACAACTGCCGGCGGCGCTGTCGCATTACGACCGCGCGCTGCAGCTGGCTCCCGACAACAGCGAAGCGCTGCTCGGCCGCAGCTCGGTGTTGATGGACCTCGGGCGCATGCCGGAGGCCAAGCAGTCCCTGCTGACCTTGTCCAAAGTCGATGTGAACGAGCCGCGCTCAGCTTATCTGCGCGCGGTGATCGCCGAATCGGAGGGCGACCGTGCAGCGGCGCGCAAGCTGCTCGGCGAGGTGGTCGGGCTGATCGATCCTTTGCCGCGCTCGGTCCTGACCAGCCGCTCCCATCTGGCACTGATCGCCGGCCTGTCGCATCTCAGCCTCGGTGGGGCGGTTAAGGCCAAGGAGTATTTCGAGCTGCATATCCGCTTCTTCCCGTCGCAGATGGCGGCACGCAAGCCCCTGGCGTCGCTGCAGATCGCGATGGGTGAAGCGGCCGCGGCCGTGTCGACGCTCGAACCGCTGATGCGTACGGTAAGCGGTGCGCGTGATCCCGAGGCATTGACGCTGATGGCCAGCGCGTACAGCCGCCTGAAGCGCCACCAGCAGGCGACCGAGTTGCTGGAGCAGGCGGCAAAGCTCGGCGCCTCGTCGCAGACACAGACCTCGCTCGGGTTGAGCCTGATCGACGCGAAGCAGACTGCGCTCGGCATCGAGCAACTGCGCAATGTGCTGAAACAGGATCCCGGTCAGGCGCGCGCCAGCACCGCGCTGGCGCTCGTTGCGCTGCGCGACAGCCAGCCGCGCAAGGCGGTCGAACTGATGGAGGCGGTGGTCAAACGCGAGCCGGACAATCTGGCAGCTCTGAACCTGCTCGGGGTGTCGCGCGCGGCGGCCGGAGACTTCGCCGGCGCACGCAAGGCGTACGACAAGGCGCTTGCCGCCGACCGCAATTTCGATAGCGTCAAGCTCAACCTGGCCAAGCTCGAAGTTGCCGAGGGCAAGCCCGATCAGGCGCGGGCGCGCCTCGATGCGTTGATCAAGGAAAAACCCAACAGCGCCTCGGCGCTTTACGAAAAGGCCATGCTTGACGCCGCGACCGGGCGCACGGCGGACGCACTGCGTGGCCTCGAAACCCTGCACGACAAGCACCGCAACCATATCGAAGGTCATGTCGCGCTGATCGAGCTCTATCTGCAGACCGGCGCTTCGGACAAAGCGCTGGAGGCAGCCAAGGGGGTCAGCCAGGGGCAGCCGGGCTATCTGGCCATCCAGGCGGCACTGGCCCGGGTGCAACTGGCGCGCGGCGATGCGGCCGGCGCGCGTGCCACGCTGACCTCGATGACCCGGGTTGCCGATTTCGACCCGTCGGCCCAGTACCGCATTGCCCAGCTGCAGCGCATGGCCGGCAATCCGGCCGGTGCGACCTACAGTCTCGAAAAGGCCTTGCAGGGCGACCCCACCTATCTGCCCGCCCGCATCATGCAGGGAGAGCAGATGCTGGCCGAGGGGCAGCTCGACAAGGCAGAGGCGCGTGCGCAGGAACTGCTCAAGTCACCGGCCCCGCCACCCGAGGTGTTCCGGCTGGCGGGCGACGTCGCGATGGCGCGCAGCCAGTGGCAGAACGCGATCACCCACTACCGCAACGGATTGGCGAAGGGCGGCAGCGTCGAACTGGCGGGTGGCCTGTACGAAGCGCATCGTCGCGCCGGCAACGCGTTACAGGGCCGGACGGCGGTAGAGGCGCTGGTGAAGGAACGTCCGCGCGATCTCGCTTTCAAGCTGCTGCTGTCGCAGGCGCAGACCGACGCCGGGATGCTGCGCGAGGCAAAGGCAACACTGGAAGCCGTACTGAAAACGGGCGGGGAATCGGCGCCGGTGCTCAACAATCTGGCCAATCTGCAATGGCAGACGAAGGACGCATCAGCGCAAGCTACGGCCGAGCGCGCGTTCAAACTGGCGCCGGCAGACCCGCTGGTGCTCGATACGCTGGGCTGGATACTGGCGCAGAAGGGGCAGACCGACGCCGGCCTGCGCCACCTGCGCGAGGCGCGACTGCGCAGTCCGCAGAACCCGGAAATCCGCTATCACCTCGCCTGGGTGCTGGCGCAGACGGGTCGCAAGGCGGAGGCTCTGCAGGAACTGGACGCCGCGCTGCAGCCGGGGCGGACCTTCCCGGATGCCGACAAGGCCAAGGCGCTTCGAAGCGAACTCGGCGGTCGATGAAACATCTTGTCGAAATTATTTACAGCACACATTTTCACAGTCTTCATGTTGTTGTTTTTAAATGATTAAGTGCTTCTGGCCCCAAAATTGCTATGAAGGAGGCAAGACAGCAATGTCCCCTTCTGACCAAGGAAAGACAATGAACAAGAAACTGATCAATGCAATCGGCGCCGTGGTGATCGCGGGTTTTGCCGGTGCGGCCTCGGCGGCGCAGTACAGCTGGTCGTTCACCTCGACCGCTACCTCGCACGTCGGCGCCAGTGGTTTCGGCTCCAACATCTCCGAATATTCGTCGATGACCTACACCAACGGCGCAGGCCAGTCGGTGAACATCCAGGGCTTCGCCAACACCGCTTCGGGTTCGACCATCGAGCGCGCCTACCTGACCTACCAGGGCAGCAGCGGTCTGGGCATGACCAGCCGTGATTCCACATGGAACGACGAGGTGAACAGCTCCGGTTACGCGACTAACCCCGACCACGCCATGGACAACGAAGGCGCGATGGAAAGCATGCTGTTCTCCTTCGGTTCGGAAATGAATCTGAACCTGGTCGACATCGGCTGGTACAGCGGCGATTCGGACATCACGGTGTATGCCTACACCGGTGCTTCGGTAGCCGACATCAACACCACGGTGACGGGCAAGACTTTCTCGACGCTGACCGGCTGGACCAAGATCGGCGACTTCACCGGCAACAGCGATCCGCGCAGCACGACCAACAGCACCTATTCGCGCTACTGGCTGGTGACGCCGGGTTCGTCGTCCGACTACAAGGACTACATCAAGCTGGCCGGCGTGACCGCGACGACCAAGCCGACCACGCCGCCGCCGGCCGTTCCGGAACCGGCTTCGCTGGCTCTGATCGGCACCGCACTGGCCGGCATGATCGCTGTGCGTCGTCGCAAGGCGGCCTGAGCGAATCTCCCCGCACCTGAAAAACCGCGCTTCGGCGCGGTTTTTTTTCGCCCTGGCTTCTGCGTGGTCAGAGCGTGGTGCCGTCTTCTTCCTGTGCCTGCAGGGCCCACATCTGGGCGTAGGCGCCGTCCAGCGCCAGCAGTTCGCTGTGGCTGCCGCGTTCGATGATGCGGCCGGCGTCCATCACCAGGATCTGGTCGGCGTCCATGATGGTGGACAGGCGGTGGGCGATGATGAGCGTCGTGTGGCCGCGCGCCACCTGTTCGAGTTGGCTCTGGATCGCCTGTTCGGTCTTCGAGTCGAGCGCCGAGGTGGCTTCGTCGAAAATGAGTATCGGCGGATTCTTCAGCAGCGCGCGGGCGATGGCGACACGCTGCTTTTCGCCGCCCGACAGCTTCAGCCCGCGCTCACCGACCTTGGTCGCGTAGCCGTCTGGCAGCTTCTGCACGAAGTCGTGCAGTTGCGCGGCGCGGCTGGCTGCCTCGACCTCGGCGGCCGAAGCCGTGACCCGACCGTACTGGATGTTGTAGTGGATGCTGTCGTTGAACAGCACCGTGTCCTGCGGAACGATGCCGATCGCGCCGCGCAGGCTGTCCTGGGTGAGCTGGCGGATGTCGGTGCCGTTGATCGTGATGCGACCGCTGCCTTCGGCCACGTCATAGAAGCGGTAGAGCAGCCGCGCCAGGGTCGATTTGCCGGAGCCGGAATGGCCGACGACGGCAACGCGATGGCCGGCCGGTATCGTGAAGTCGACGTCGTGCAGGATCTGCCGCGCTGGCTCATAGCTGAAATTCACCTGCTGGAAGCGCACTTCGCACGGACCGTCGGCCAGCGTCAGCGCGTCCGGCGCGTCGGCGACCTCGCGGTGCGTTTCCATCAGCGCGAACATGCGCTCGATGTCGGTCAGCGACTGGCGGATTTCGCGGTACAGCACGCCGAGGAAGTTCAGCGGAATATAGAGTTGGATCATGAAGGCATTGACCAGCACGATGTCGCCGATGGTCATGCGGCCCTCGGCCACGCCGACCGTTGCGCGCCACATCATCAGCGTGACGCCGATGGCGATGATGAAGGCCTGGCCAATATTCAGCCACGACAGCGACACCTGGCTGCGCTCCTGCGCGCGTTGCCAGCGCACCAGCTGTTCGTCGTAGCGGCGCGCCTCGAAGTCCTCGTTGTTGAAGTACTTCACCGTCTCGTAATTGAGCAGGCTGTCGATCGCCCGCGTATTGGCGGCCGAATCCAGTTCGTTCGCCTCGCGCCGTATCGTCGTGCGCCAGTTGGTGACGGTGACGGTGAAGGTGATGTAGAGCGCCAGCGTGACGAAGGTGATCAACGCGAAGCTCGCTTCGTACTTCACCGCGAGGATGCTCAGCACCAGCCCGATCTCGACCAGCGTTGGCAGGATGGAATACAGCGTGTAGCTGATCAGTGAGCCGATCGCCCGCGTGCCGCGCTCGATGTCGCGCGTCAGACCGCCGGTCTGGCGTTCGAGGTGAAAGCGCAGCGACAGTGCGTGCAGATGGCGGAACACCTGCAGCGAAATGCGCCGCACGGCCTGCTGGGTGACGCGCGAGAACACGATTTCGCGCAGCTCGGTCAGCATCGAGGTGGAGAAGCGCAGCGCGCCGTAGGCGGCCAGCAGACCCAGCGGCACCAGCAGAGGTGCCGCTTCGAGCGCCGCACGGCTGCTGGCGGCGGCCGGCGCCAGCGCGTCGATGATCTGCTTGAATACCAGCGGTACCGCGACGTTCGAGCCCTTGGCCAGCACCAGACACGCAAGTGCGATCAGCACGCGCCATTTGTAGGCCCAGAGATAAGGCAGCAGGTTGCGAATGGTTTCGGAATCGCGGCGGCGGGCGCCCGGCACGGTCGCGGCGGGCAGGGGGGCGGTGGCAGATCGTCTCATGCGCGGATTCTACGGGCTGCCGGGCCGGCTGCCAGCGCGATCGCGGCCGGCGCGGGCCTGGGGCGTGCCTTCCGCGCAGGGGCGGGTCGTCTGACTGCGGCCACAGCGCTTGAAAGGAAGGCGATACCGGGTCACAGGCCGCGTCGCAGTCGGAAGACGTTCCGACAAGGGGCTCGCTGCCGTGCGGATCGCGGCGATTCGCAGCGAACACTCGGGAGCGTCGGATAGTGTGTGCTGCCAGCCGTCAGATCAGCAGGGTGAGCCAGGCGGCGCCCACCGACAGCAGTACGCCCGGGACGACCTGCAGAGCGAAGGCACGGTCGCCGGTGGTGGTGGCGACGATGAGCTTGCTGCACGCATTGGTGGTGAAGGCGGCCAGGATGGGCAGCACGGCCTGCTCGGCCGCGATGCGTCCCGACGCCTGCAGCGCCGCCACCGCCGCCGAGGCCGAATGGGCGTCGGCGAAGCCGGCCAGCGCGGCGGCGACGCCTGCGCCGCCGGCCCCATAGCGATCGGTCAGGAAGGCGGTCAGCAGCAACAGCGCGCCCATCGTGGCGGCGAACAGCAGGGCCAGACGCGGGTTGAAGGGACGGCCGGGCGGCGGCGTGTCGCCGTCGTGCGTGCGCACGCTGCGCAGCGCGATCAGTAGGCCGTAGGCCGCGGCGACGCCACCGGCCGCCAGCAGCGGCGCAGCCATCGCACGCAGCACGGCCGGGCTGGTCGCCGTCAGCAGCACGGCGAGATAGACCACGGTAGCCAGCGACGACAGTACGGCGCCCGACACCGCGCCCGCGCGCAGCGCCGGGTCGCGTCGCGCTTCCGCACCCATCGCGGCAATGGTGGCGGTGCTCGACACGAAACCCGAGGCGAAGCCGGCGAAGGTGAGGCCGAGCGCCGGACCGGCCGCGCGCAGCGCGATATGGCCGCAGGCGTTGATCGCCATCATCAGTACCGCCAGCGTCCACAAGGTGCGCGGGTTGATCGCCCCGAGCGGGTCGACCGTGCGGTCCGGCACCAGCGGCAGGATGACCAGCGCGGCAGCGGCCAGCAGCAGACCGTCGTGCACCTCCTGTTCCGACAGCACGCGTACGACGAAGCGGTGCAGCTGGCTGCGCGCGGCCAGCGCGATCGCGACCAGCACACCGATGCCGATCGCCAGCCGCGCGTCGTGCATGGCCAGCGCACCGAGCATGAAGGTGAGCACCAGCGCGATTTCGGTGGTGAGACCCGGGTCGTCCTCGCGTGAACGGCGGTAGGACACGATGGCCAGCACGCCGACCACGGCAGCCAGCACGGCCAGCGTCGCGCCGCCACCGAGCAGCATCGCGAGTGCCCCCAGCAGCGAGGTCAGCGTGAAGGTGCGCAGGCCGGCCGCGGCGCGGGCCGGGCCCTCGCCCTTGCGGCGCTCGCGCTCGATGCCGATCAGCAGGCCGATGCCCAGTGCTGCGGCCAGCCCGGTCAGGCGCGGATCGATGTCGGCAGGCATGGCGGACGATGGAATGTGCTCATACCATTACCTTACCCGACGGCGCGCCGGATTCCGGCCGTCCAATGAAGCGGAGACCCTGCCCATGCACACCACCTTGATCACCGTAGATGGCCTCGAAAGCGAGGACTGCGTCCATGAAATCACCAACGTGATCCACGAACTGCCGGGCATCAACATGGTCGAGGTCGCGTTGGCGACCGGCACCGTCAGCGTCGAGCACAGCCCGCTGGTCAGCGAAGCCGATATCCGGCAGGTGCTGGAAGACGAGGGCTACGCGCTCAAATAACGCACGCCGCACCTGCCGGCACGTTCGCGGGTCCGTCACGTGCCTGCGGCGTAAGACGCATTGCCGCAACGGGCTCGGCGCGATCGCCAATGATCGGGTGCATTGATCGCATCCGCATGCTTCATTCCGGTGCGCGATCAGGCGACTAAATCCATGCTTTGAAAAGGGTTTTTCAGTCCCCGCGAGGGGTGCGTGCGGCCGCAAGGCGGCGTGTGCATCCATTGATCGCATATTGATCGCACTCATCCGGGCGCCGTTGGCACGGCGCATGCGAATGGAAGGGCGAGCGTCTGAAGGACAGTCAATGTTCCGGGCGCCACTTTCCTGATCGCATATCACCACCGGAGATTGCCATGCCCAAAGTCACCCGCCCCGCCAACGAGAAGGGCGAATTCCTCGTCGACTACGAAGAGAAGGTGTTCGAGGACGTGAAGGCCGAGCCCGGCGAGAAGGCGCTGGTCACCTTCCACACCGTCGCCTTCGAGGGGTCCATCGGTTTCGTCAATCTGCTGCAGGCGACGCGACTGCAGCGCAAGGGCTTCGATACCTCGGTGCTGCTGTACGGCCCGGGCGTTACGCTGGGCGTGAAGCGCGGCTTCCCGACGCTGGGCGACGAGGCCTTCCCCGGCCACCAGAACTTCAACAAGCAGATTTCGAAGTTCATCGAGGAAGGCGGCAAGGTCTATGCGTGCCGCTTCGCGCTGCAGGCGCTGTACGGCCACGGCGAAGGCGCGCTGATCGAAGGCATCCGTCCGATCAATCCGCTGGATGTGCTGGACATCATCCTGCTGCATCGCAAGGACAACGCCTTCATCCTCGATACCTGGACGCTGTGATCATGGGCGCCCGCACTTTCTTCGGAGCGCGGCATCCCTGCGCCATATTGCCGATCGGGCCGCGTCAGGACGAGCGGACCGCCGAGGCAAGGGCGGGCGGCGCCTGGCCGTGGGGCTCCACTTCAGACTCGCCGCGCGTGGCGGCGACCGCGAATGCGTCGCCTCGCGCCTCGGGCACCTGGCCGTGGGAGGGCGCGACCGTTCTTCCCGCTGACCCGCGGTCGGGTTCTGGCGCGGGCGTTCGCGGCGTGTCGCAAGCGGTCCGTCGTGAAGCGATCAATGGATCGGGGCGCCGGCCATGAGCGCGCCGCGCATCGTCCGCGCCGCGGCCATCCAGATCGCGCCCGATCTCGAATCCGCCGACGGCACGCTGGCGCGCGTGCTGGCGGCGATCGACGAGGCGGCGGACCGGGGCGCGCAGCTTGCCGTGTTCCCGGAAACCTTCGTGCCCTACTACCCGTACTTCTCCTTCGTGCGGCCGCCGGTGCAGATGGGCGCCGACCACCTGAAGCTGTACGAGCGGGCGGTGACGGTGCCGGGGCCGGTCACGCAGGCGGTGGCAGAAAAGGCGAAGGCGCGTGGCGTCGTGGTGGTGCTCGGCGTGAACGAGCGCGACCACGGCAGCCTGTACAACACTCAGCTGGTGTTCGACGCCGACGGCCGCCTCGCGCTCAAGCGCCGCAAGATCACGCCGACCTATCACGAACGCATGGTGTGGGGGCAGGGCGACGCCGCCGGGCTGAAGGTGGTCGATACGGCCATCGGCCGCCTCGGTGCGCTGGCCTGCTGGGAACACTACAACCCACTGGCGCGTTACGCGCTGATGACCCAGCACGAAGAGATCCACTGCGCCCAGTTCCCGGGCTCGATGGTCGGCCAGATATTCGCCGACCAGATGGAAGTGACCATCCGCCACCACGCGCTGGAGTCCGGCTGCTTCGTCATCAATTCGACCGGCTGGCTCAGCGACGAACAGATCCAGTCCATCACGCCCGACACGGCGCTGCAGCGCGCACTGCGCGGCGGCTGCCACACCGCCATCGTGTCGCCGGAAGGCGTGCATCTTGCGCCGCCGCTGACCGAGGGCGAAGGCATGGTGGTGGCCGATCTCGACATGGCGCTGGTGACCAAGCGCAAACGCATGATGGATTCGGTCGGCCACTACGCGCGGCCCGAACTGCTGAGCCTGGCCATCAACGACCGGCCGGCCACGACGACGGTCGCCCTGCACGACACCTCACACCGGAGCACTGCCGATGAGCACGATCACGACACCCGACGCCTCCAGCCGGCAACTGATGACGGAGCTGCAGTCGTACGGCTTGCGGCTGGCTGATCCGAAGGCCGGTGCGCCGAGCCGCCGCGGCGGCGCCGGACCGTCCGACCACAAGGCGGTCACGGTGGATGGCGTCACCATCATGGTGCCGGTGCACACCGGCAGCGCCTTCGCCTCGCCCTTCGTTGCCGGGGCGCCGGACGCCGACGGTCGCGTGCAGATCCGCCGCGACAGCATACCGATCGCCCAGGTCAGCTTCCCGAAGCAGCCGCGCTTCTACGCGCTGCAGACCTTCGACGGCATTCCGTATTCGCACATCGCCACGCTGCACGGCGCCGACGTGCTGGCGACCACGGTGCTGCAGACCTGCATCCGCTTTGAAAGCCGACGCAAGGCCTGCAAGTTCTGCTCGATCGGCCAGTCGCTGGCGGCCGGCCGCACCATCGCGCACAAGACGCCGGAACAGCTGGCCGAGGTCGCGCGTGCGGCCGTACTCCTCGATGGCGTCAAGCACATGGTCATGACCACCGGCACGCCGGCCACGCCCGACCGCGGTGCGCAGGTGCTGTGCGATTCAGCCTTCGCGGTGCGTGCCGCGGTCGACCTGCCCATACAGGGCCAGTGCGAACCGCCGGACGATGACCGATGGTTCGCGCGGATGAAGGCGGCCGGCATCGACACGCTGGGCATGCATCTCGAAGTGGTGACGCCGGCGCTGCGCGAACAGATCATGCCGGGCAAGGCCTCGGTGCCGATGGCGCGCTACATGGAGGCCTTCGCGGCCGCGGTTGAGGTGTTCGGCCGCGGCCAGGTGAGCACCTACATCCTGGCCGGGCTGGGCGACACGAAGGAGGCCATTCTCGACATCAGCGCGCGGCTGGTGGCGCTCGGCGTCTATCCCTTCGTCGTACCCTTCGTGCCGATCAGCGGCACGCCGCTGGAGGACCACCCGGCGCCCACCCCAGAATTCATGCGCGCGATCCTGTCGCCGCTCGGTGCCATGGTGTCCGACGCCGGGCTGCGCTCGGCCGACATCAAGGCTGGCTGCGGCAAGTGCGGCGCCTGTTCGTCGCTGTCGTCGTACGAACGCCGGGAGACCGCACATGCTGTCGGCTGATCCGGTGTTCTGCGAACTGCCGCAGCGCTTCGCGCCCTGCGAGTTCCGCATCAAGTGGGCGCACGGCGATTGGGAACACGACCAGGCGATGCGGCTGCGCCGCGCCGTGTTCTGCGTCGAGCAGGGCGTGTTCCCCGGCGACGACCGCGACACGATCGATGACCACGCGCAGCTCATCGTCGCGCTCGCCTGTGTCGGCGGCATGCCGGATCAGGTGGTGGGCACGGTGCGTATCCACGAGGACCGCGCGAGCGACCCCGGCCTGTGGTGGGGTTCGCGCCTCGCCGTGCATCCGGCCTTCCGCAGTCAGGGCCGGCTCGGTGCCACGCTCATCCGCCTTGCGGTCACCAGTGCGCATGCGCGCGGCTGTCATACCTTCCTCGCCCACGTGCAGGCGCAGAACCTGCCGCTGTTCCGCCGCCTGCACTGGACGCCGCTGCAGGCGGAAACGCTGCACGGCCGGCCGCACTGGCTGATGCAGGCGCAGCTCGATCATTACCCGCCGTGCTACGACGTCTACACCGGCTTCGTCGCGCGCAGCGCCGGAGCGTCGGCATGACGCAGCCCGCGATGTCGCTCACCGAACTGACCGATGCGCTGCGTGGCAGCCCGGGCTTCGCACACAAGCGCGACATTTGCGACGTGATGGCCGCGCTGGGTCGCGCGCTGCCGGGCGGCGTCGCCGACATGGCGCAAGCGGTGGCGGTTGGCGACGACTGCGCTGCCATCCCCGATCCGTCGGGTAAGGGCTGGCTGCTGTTCGCGATCGAAGGTCTGGTCGAGGAATTCGTCGCCCGCATGCCGTGGTTCGCCGGCTACTGCGGCCTCATGGTCAATGTGAGCGACATCTGCGCGATGGGTGGCCGGCCGATCGCGGTGGTCGACGCGCTGTGGAGCGACGGTGCCGACAGTTCCGAGCCGGTGCTCGACGGTCTCGCCGCCGCGTCGGCGCGCTACGGCGTGCCCATCGTCGGCGGCCACAGCAACCACCGCGCCGCGCGGGGCCAGCTGGCGGTCGCGGTGCTGGGCCGCGCGCGCAAGCTCATCACCAGTTTCGACGCGCAGCCGGACGACGACCTCATCCTCGCCGTCGACCTGCGCGGTGCTTTCGAGGAGCCCTATCCGTACTGGAATGCGTCCACCCGTGCGCCGGCCGAGCGGCTGCGCGGCGACATCGAAATCCTGCCGCGTCTGGCCGAGGACGGCCTGTGCAACGCCGGCAAGGACGTGAGCATGGCAGGCTCCATCGGCAGTGCGCTGATGCTGCTCGAATGTTCGGGCGTCGGTGCGCAGATCGACCTCGACAGCATCCCGCGCCCCGAAGGCGTGCCGCTGCTGCGCTGGCTACTGTCCTTCCCCAGCTTCGGCTATGTGCTGTCGGTCCGCCCGCAGCAGCGGCTGCGCGTGCTCGAACGATTCGCCGCGCGTGGTATCGCGGCGGCGCGCATCGGCCGCGTCACCGCCGCGCCCGAGGTATGGCTGACCCAGCGCGGTGAGCGGGCGCTGCTGTGGAACGTGAAGGACCAGCCCTTCATCCGCGCTCCGCGGGAGACCACCGATGTCTGAGCCGCTGCGCATCGGCCTGCTGACGCACTCGGTCAATCCGCGCGGCGGCGTCGTGCATACGATCGAGCTGGCGCAGGCGCTGCATGCACAGGGCCACGAGGTGACCGTGTTCGCGCCGGCCGCCGATGGCCAGCGCCTGTTCCGCGCCATCGACTGCCGCTTCGAGCCGGTGCCGGTCGCTGCCGCCGCCCGCGACGTCGTCGGCATGGCCCGCTCACGCATCGCCGCCTTCGTCGACCACCTCTCGCCGCGTCTCGAACCTGCAGCTTTCGACGTGCTGCACGCGCAGGACGGCCTGGGTGCGAATGCGCTCGCCACGCTGCAGCAGCGCGGGCTGACAGGCGGCTTCGTGCGCACCGTGCATCACCTCGACCCGTTCGCCGATCCGCAGCTAGCCGCCTGGCAGACGCGCGGCGTGCTGGCTGCGCGCGGCGTGCTGTGCGTGAGCCGGCTGTGGCAGCAACGCCTGCAGGACGAACTGGGCGTGCAGGCGCACTGCGTGAACAACGGCGTCGATCTGGCGCGCTACACCGGCACGCCGGACGCCCGCGATGTCGCGCTGGCGCAGCGCCTCGGTCTGCGCGCTGGCCCGGTGTTCGTCGCCGTCGGCGGCATCGAAGCGCGCAAGAACACGCGTCGCGTGCTGCAGGCCTTCGCGCTGCTCAAGCCGTCGCTGCCGCAGGCGCAGTTGGTGATTGCCGGCGGCGCCAGCCTGCTCGATCACGCCGACTACATGCAGGCCTTTAACGACGATCTGCGCGCCAGCGGACTGCGCGAAGGCACGGGCGACGTCGTCATCACCGGCGCGCTCGACGACGCCGACATGCCGTCGCTGTTCCGCCTCGCCGACGTGCTGGTGATGGCCTCCACGCGCGAGGGCTTCGGTCTGGTCGTGCTGGAGGCGCTGGCCAGCGGCACGCCAGTGGTTGCCTCGCGCATCGCGCCGTTCACCGAATACCTCGGCGACGACACCGCCAGCTGGGCCGACCCGCTCGATACCGCTTCGATCGCGCAGGCGATGCGGCACGCACTCGATCCGGCACGCGCCGCACTGCTGCGCACGCCGCCCGCTGTGTGCCGTCGCTACAGCTGGACGGCCAGCGCCGCGCGCCACGTCGACCTTTACCGCGCGCTTTGCATCGCACCGTCGCGCCAAACCGAAATCGCCTGAGGACTTCAGATGCCCGCCATGCACTTCACCGTCCGCTGGCCGGACACGACCGAAACCCGCTGCTACTCGCCATCGCTGGTGATCAAGGACTACTTCGCGCCGGGCACGCGCTATCCGCTGCCCGACTTCATGGCCTCAGTGCGCGAGGCGCTGCACATCGCCTCCGAGCGGGTACGCGCGAAGTACGGTTTCGCCTGTTCCGCCGCGATGGACCAGCTGGCCGACCTCGAACAGCGCGCCGCCCGCTGGGGCGACGACCCGCACACCCACATCGAACTGGTCAGTTTCGATGAATGACCGCCGCAAGGAGAACGCCATGAGCACCCCCGAAACCATCCCCCATCTGCCGGTCATCATCGTCGGCGGCGGTCAGGCCGGCCTGTCGATGAGCGCCTGCCTGCAGCAGTCCGGCATCGAACATCTGGTGCTGGAGAAGCACAGCGCCATGCACGTCTGGCGCACCCAGCGCTGGGACAACTTCTGCCTGGTCACGCCGAACTGGCAGTGCGCGCTGCCCGGCCACAGCTACGACGGCCCCGAGCCGCACGGCTTCATGAAGAAGGACGAAATCAATGCGTACCTCGATGCCTTCCGCCGCAAGGTGAATCCGCCGCTGCGCGAGGGCGTGTCGGTGCAGCGCGTGACACCGCGACCGGATGGCGGCTTCCACGTATCGACCTCGGCCGGCGACTGGACCGCCGACCAGGTGGTGGTGGCCAGTGGCGGCTATCACGTGCCCATCGTGCCGCGCATGGCCGAGCGGCTGCCGGCCGGCATCACGCAACTGCACTCCGAGCAGTACCGCAATGCCGACGCGCTGCCGCCGGGCGCCGTGCTGGTCGTCGGTTCCGGCCAGTCCGGCGCGCAGATCGCCGAGGACCTGCATCTGGCTGGCCGCACCGTGCATCTGGCGGTGGGGGACGCGCCGCGCTGCGCCCGCTTCTACCGCGGTCGCGACGTCGTCGACTGGCTGGCCGACATGGGTTACTACGACATGCCGGTGACTGCCCACCCCTTGCGTGAGGGTGTGCGCGACAACACCAACCACTACGTCACTGGCCGCGATGGCGGACGCGACATCGATCTGCGCCGCTTCGCGCTCGAAGGCATGCAGCTCTATGGACTGCTGCAGGACTTCCGCGACGGCGCCCTGCAGTTCGCCCCGGGTCTGGCCGCCGCGCTGGACAGCGCGGACCGCACCTACAACGGCATTAATGCGGCCATCGACAAGCACATCGCCGACCGTGGCATCGACGCCCCGCCGGCCTCGGTCTATGAGCCGGTATGGCAGCCGGACGAGGAGCGTGCCGCGCTCGATCCGGTCGCCGCCGGCATCACCAGCATCATCTGGTGCATCGGTTTCTCGCCTGACTTCCGCTGGGTCGATGCGCCCGTCTTCAACGGCCGCGGCGATCCGGTGCACGTGCGCGGCGTGACGCAGCAGCCCGGCCTCTATTTCCTCGGCCTGCCCTGGCTGCATACCTGGGGCTCCGGCCGCTTCTCCGGCGTGGCGCGCGACGCCGAGTTCCTCGCAGCGCGCATCGCCGCACTGCGCGCCGCGCAGCCCGCCGACGCGGAGGCGCTGACATGCTGATGGACAGCGCCGAACGCCTGCAGTCGTCGGCGGCGCTGCAGCAGCACTATTGCGCCGGCATGCCGCAGCTCGGGCTGTACGGCCTGGCGGAGAACTGGCTGCTGAAGGAATGCGGCCACCTGCACTGGATGGCGATCGCGCGTGCTCAGGGCATGCAGCTGCCCGAGTTCGCCGACGCTGCCGGCCGCAAGAGCTATGCTGCGCTGACCGCGGTGCATCTGCACGAGGCGCGGCTCGACTCGGTGACGGAGAACGCGCCGTTCTCGCTGTCGGTGCGCGCCGTGTCGCCCGGGCGCGCCCAGCACTTCAGCGCGCAGACCCTGCGCTGCGGCAATACGCGCGCGGCGCGTATCGAACTGCTGTCCGCCTTCGTGCGCCGAGACGCCGGCAGCAACCGCAGCATCGTTCGCGCGCCGGTCGAAGGCCCCGAATGCGGCGACCGCAGCTTGACCGACGCCGCACTGTCGCTGCAGGCGCGCGCCCGGCTGTTCCGCAGCGGCGACGGCGTCGCCCGCATGGGGCTGCAGCCGGCGGCGGGTGTGAGCGCGCTGCGCGCGGTCGACATCACGCCCTGTCCTCACAACGACTTCAACGGCGCCGGCCTGCTCTACTTCGCCAGCTTCCAGGCGCTGGCCGACCGCGCCGAACTGGCCTGCTTCGGGCTGCGCCCGGCGCTGACCGCCGAGCGGGAACTGTATTTCTACGGCAACATCGATCCCGGTGAGACGGTGCGTGTCGAACTGCTCTCCGCGCGCGAAGACGCCACCGAGTTCGCACATTGGTGGCGCGTGCGCCGTAGCGCGGATGGCGCGCGCATCGCCGACCTGATCACCCGCAAACGACGACTGCCCTGAACGCCCCGATGGACAAGACCTCGCAGCACTGGCTCAAGCGCATCCGGTCGAGCAACAAGCCGGCCTATCTGCTGATCGCCGACCTCATCGCCGAGGACGTGCGCAGTGGACGGCTGAGCCCGCGCGACCGTCTGCCGGCGCTGCGCGACCTGGCCGACGCGCTCGAACTGAATTACACGACCGTGGCGCGTGGTTACGCCGAGGCGCGCAAGCGCGGGCTGATCGACGCGCGCGCCGGCATGGGCACCTTCGTCCGCGGCTCGACGCCGGGCATGGCGCTGCGTGGCGGCAGTGCAGCCGAAATGACGATGAACCTGCCGCCCGAACCGCAGGACCCCGCCTTGCTCGCCCACCTGCGCCACAGCGCAGCACAGCTGATGGCGCAGTCCGACTGGAACGACCTGTTGCGCTACCAGGATTTCGGCGGCACCCGCGACGACCGTGTGGCCGGCGCGCACTGGCTGCGCCAGCGGCTGCCGCTGTGCGCGGCCGAGCGTGTGCTGGTGTGCCCCGGCATCCACAGCGCGCTGACTGCGCTCGTTTCGCTGCTGGCGCGGCCGGGCGAAACGATCTGCGTCGAGTCGCTGACCTATCCGGGCATCAAGGCCATCGCCGCCCAGCTCGGCGTGCAGCTGCACGCGCTGCCGCTCGACGACGACGGCCCCAGTGCCGACGCCTTCGAGCACGCCTGCAAGACACTGAAGCCGCGCGCGCTGTACTGCAATCCGACGCTGCTGAACCCGACCACCGCCACCGTCACCCGCGCGCGGCGCGAGGCGCTGGCCGACGTCGCGCTGCGCTACGCCATCCCCATCATCGAAGACGACGCCTACGCCATGTTGCCGCCCGAGGTGCCGCCACCGCTGGCGGTGCTGGCGCCGGCGCTCACCTATTACATCGGCGGTCTGTCGAAGTGTTTCGGCGCGGGATTGCGCGCGGCCTATGTGCACGCGCCGGGCCCGCGTCAGGCCGAGCGGCTGGCAGGCGCGCTGCGCGCCACCACGGTCATGTGCTCGCCGATCACCAGCGCACTGGCCACGCGCTGGATTACCGATGGCACCGCCGAAGCCATGCTGCAGGCGATCCGCGCTGAATCGATGGCGCGTCAGGCCTCGGCCGCGCGCCTGCTGGCGGGACACGCGCTGCGTGCACAACAGGAAGGCTTCCACTTCTGGCTGCCGCTCAGTTCCGACGGGTCCATGGTCGAGTTCGCCTCCCACCTGCGCGCCCAGGGCGTGGCCGTCGTCGCCAGCGCCGCCTTCAGCACCGACGGCACCCCGCCGGACGCCGTGCGCGTCTGCCTCGGCGGCCCGATGTCGCGCGAGGACTGCGACATCGCGCTGCGCCTGATCGCCGACACGCTGGAACATCCGGTGCATCCGCACCTTCACGTGATGTAAACGAGGCGTCGCCGCCTCACGCGTCGTCGCTGCGTCCCCACGGGGCGTGACCAAAGCGCGCCGCCAGGAAGTCGATCAGTGCCTGCACGCGAGCAGGCCGGGCGCGACCCGGCGGCGTCACCACGTGCAGCGCGATGCTCGGCACCTGCCAGTCGTCCATCGCGGTCCGCAGCGCGCCGGACTGCAGGTCTTCCCATACCAGGAACTCCGGTTGCAACGCCAACCCCAGGCCGGCGCGCAGGGCCGGTGTCAGACCTTCGGCGTTGTTCACTTGCAGCGGTACCGGCACCGCGATCGAGAACTCGCCATGACGCGCGTGGCGGAAGCGCCAGCCGGCCGTCGTGTTGCGCGTGTGTGCGTAATGCAGTGCGCGATGTTCCGCCAGATCACTGGGGTGGGCGGGCGTGCCCTGCCGCTCGAAGTAGACGGGTGCTCCCACCAGCAGGATGCGCACCGTGCAGAGCCGGCGTGCCAGCAGGCTGGAATCGGCCAGCGTGGCGATGCGCAGCCCGATATCGAAACCCTGCGCCACCAGATCGACCTGCTGGTCGCTGAAGTTCACCTCCAGCGTCACCTCCGGATAGCGCTGCATGAAGGCGGGCAGTTCGGGCGACAGGTGAGATATGCCGAAGGACATCGGCGCGGCGATGCGGATGTGTCCGCGCAGCGAGGCCGACTGCTCGCTCATTTCCGCCTCGACCGCCTCTCCCTCGGCGAGGATGCGGGTGGCGCGTTCCAGAGCCGCTTGTCCGCTTTCGGTCAGCGACATGCGGCGCGAGGTACGGTGGAACAGCGAGGTCCGCATCCGCGCTTCCAGCCGCGTGATGGCCTTGGACACGGTCGCCTGCGACAGCACCAGTTCAGTCGCCGCGCGGGCGAAGGAGCCGGTCTCTGCGACCTTGGCAAAGATGGCCCACGCTTCGAGATCAGGCAGTCTTTTCATCGCATTAATGGAAAGTATCGTTTTCCATATTTTCCATTTTCTATCCGATTTGTCGTGCGTATCTTTGAATCATCGCAACGCGACCTTTCAAGGAGACCCCTCATGATCGAACGCCGCACATTCAATGGGCTGGGCAAGGCCGATCACGGCTGGCTGGACGCCAGCCACCACTTCTCGTTCTCGGAGTACCACGACCCTGCACGCATGAGCTGGGGCGCGCTGCGCGTCTGGAATGACGACACGATAGAGGCCGGGGGCGGTTTCCCGATGCACGGACACGCCGACATGGAGATCGTCACCTATGTGCGCGAAGGCGCCATCACGCATCAGGACAGCCTGGGTAACCGCGGCCGTACCGAAGCGGGCGACGTGCAGGTGATGAGCGCCGGCAGCGGCATCCGTCACTCGGAATACAACCTGGAACGCGGTCGCACCCGCATCTTCCAGATCTGGATCCAACCGGACCGCCGCGGCGAGGCGCCGACCTGGGGTGCGAAGCCTTTCCCGCGGGATGAGCGGGCCGGCCAGTTTGTAGCGCTGGCCAGCGGCTCGGCGAACGACGAGGACGCGCTGCCCATCCGTGCCGACGCCCGCGTGCTCGGCGCCACCCTGCGTGCAGGTGAAACCGCTGAATACCGCTTCGCACCGGGTCGCTACGGCTACCTCGTGCCGGCGAGCGGCCAGGTCGAAGTCAATGGTGTGGCGCTCGAGGCCCGCGACGGGGCGGCCATCCGTGACGAGGCGGTGATTCGCGTCACCGCGCACGCCGACGCGGAACTGGTGCTGGTCGACACGACAGCCTGACGCGGACCCCGGCGCTCCGGCGTCGGCGTCCGCTGCAGCACAAATGTTCAATACCGGGCGATCGGCACTGCATAGGCTGTGTCCGCCCCCACGGACCGGCCATCCGGCCGGCCCTTCCATAGCAAGGAGAATGCAATGCCCATCACCGCCACCCCCACGCCCGGCGCATCGCTGCTGAATGCGCAGGACCACACGCTGGTCATGATCGACTTCCAGTCGCAGATGGCCTTCGCCACTCATTCGATCGATGCCATCACGCTGCGCTCCAACGCCGGCCTCGTCGCCAGCGCGGCGGCCGGTTTCGAGGTATCGACCATTCTTACTACGGTGGCCGAGAAGAGCTTTTCCGGCCCGATGTTCGACGAGGTGACCGCGCCCTTCCCGGGCCAGACCCTGCTCGACCGCACTTCGATGAACACGTGGGAGGACGCCGCCGTCATTTGCCGCATCAATGAGATCGGCAAGGACCGCATCGTGCTGGCCGGGCTGTGGACCAGCGTGTGCATCGTCGGGCCGGCACTGTCGGCGCTCGACCAGGGATTCGAGGTGTATGTGATCGCCGACGCCTGCGGCGATATTTCGGTCGAGGCGCATAACCGGGCGATGGAACGCATGGTGCAGGCCGGCGCGCGGCCGATCACCTCGCTGCAGTACCTGCTGGAACTGCAGCGCGACTGGGCGCGCACCGGCACCTACGACATGACGACCGGCATCGCGAAAAAGTTCGGCGGTGGCTACGGCATCGGCATCACCTACGCCAAGACGATGTTCGGCGCCCACGAAGGCTGACCTGGCGCGCACGCCCATGAAGCTCTATATCCTCTCCCTTGCGGCCGGACTGCTCGTGGGCGTGATCTATGCGTTGCTCGGCGTGCGCTCGCCGGCGCCGCCGGTGGTCGCACTGATCGGGCTGCTCGGCATCCTGGCCGGCGAGCAGATCCCGCCACTGGTCAGACACCTTTCCCAGCGCGAACCCGGCTCGCAGAGCGGGCAGCAGCCCCCTGTCCTGCAACACATGTCCGGCAAGCTGCCTGAATCTGCACCGAACATGCATTCCGACCCGGCAAGCGCACGCACTTCGAGCGAGGACCCCCATGGATGACGCACAACACCCTGACCTGATCCTGTACCACGGCCGTTTCGCAACGCTGGACCGCAGCAACCCGGAAGCCGACGCGGTGGCCATACGCGATGGCGTTTTCCAGCGCGTCGGACGGCAGGAGGACGTGCTGCCGTTGGCCGGCCCGGCCACCCGGCTGATCGACCTGAGGGGCCGGCGCGTGCTGCCGGGCCTGATCGACAATCATCTGCACATCATCCGTGGCGGACTCAACTTCAACATGGAGCTGCGCTGGGACGGCGTGCGCAGCCTGGCCGACGCGCTCGACATGCTGAAACGTCAGGTCGCGGTGACGCCGGCGCCGCAGTGGGTGCGCGTGGTCGGCGGCTTCACCGAACACCAGTTCGTCGAGAAGCGCCTGCCGACGTTGGACGAGATCAACGCCATCGCGCCGGACACACCGGTGTTCCTGCTGCACCTCTACGACCGTGCGCTGCTCAATGGCGCCGCGTTGCGCGCGGTCGGCTATACGCGCGACACGCCGGCGCCGCACGGCGGCGAGATCGCGCGCGACAGCGCGGGCAACCCGACCGGCCTGCTGCTGGCCAAGCCCAATGCCGCCATCCTGTACGCGACGCTGGCCAAGGGACCGAAACTGCCCTACGAATACCAGCTGAATTCGACCCGCCACTTCATGCGCGAGCTGAACCGCCTGGGCGTGACCGGTGCCATCGACGCCGGTGGCGGATTCCAGAACTATCCGGACGACTACCGGGTGATCCAGGAACTGGCCGACGCCGGCCAGCTCACGATACGGCTCGCCTACAACCTGTTTACGCAGAAGGCCGGTCAGGAGAAGGAGGACTTCCTGAACTGGACCGCCTCCTCGACCTACAAGCAGGGCAGCGACTATTTCCGCCACAACGGCGCCGGAGAAATGCTGGTGTTCTCGGCGGCCGACTTCGAGGACTTCCGCCAGCCGCGACCCGACCTCGCGCCGGAGATGGAAGGCGAGCTGGAAGAGGTGGTGCGCGTGCTCGCGCAGAACCGCTGGCCGTGGCGACTGCATGCAACCTACGACGAAACGATATCGCGCGCGCTCGATGTGTTCGAGCGGGTCAATCAAGACATTCCGCTGCAGGGCCTGAACTGGTTCTTCGACCACGCCGAAACCATTTCCGAGCGCTCGATCGACCGCATTGCCGCGCTCGGCGGCGGCGTGGCGGTCCAGCACCGCATGGCCTTCCAGGGCGAGTACTTCGTCGAGCGCTACGGCATCGATGCGGCGCAGGCCACGCCGCCGGTGGCGCGCATGCTGGAGAAGGGCGTGAATGTATCGGCCGGCACCGATGCCACCCGGGTCGCCTCGTACAACCCGTGGGTGTCGCTGTCCTGGCTGGTCACCGGCCGCACCGTCGGCGGCCTGCGCATCTATCCGCAGCGGAACTGCCTGGACCGGGAAACCGCGCTGCGCATGTGGACCGAGAAGGTGACCTGGTTCTCGAACGAGGTCGGCCGCAAGGGCCGCATCGAGGCGGGCCAGTTCGCCGACCTCATCGTGCCGGACCGCGACTTCTTCGCCTGCGCTGAAGCCGACATCGCCGATACCACCTCGCTGCTTACTCTGGTGGGCGGCAAGGTGGTGTATGCGGCCGGCGACTTCGCCGCACTCGACCACGACGCGCCTCCGCCCGCCATGCCCGACTGGTCGCCGGTGCGCCGCTTCGGCGGCTACGCTGGCTGGGGCGACGACAAGGCGGCGCCGGTGACGATGCGTCAGGCCGCGGCGGCGTGCGGTTGCGCCAGCGCTTGCGGTGTGCACGGTCACAGCCATGCCGACGCCTGGGGTAGCCGCGTCCCCGCCGGTGATCTCAAGAGCTTCTGGGGCGCGCTCGGCTGTTCCTGCTGGGCCGTCTGAGCACGCCTTCTTCACACGTCGCCGGCAGGAGCGCCGCCATGCAGACACACACGACCTCACCGCCGGGCTCCGGCAGTTTCGCGCCGCTGCGCCAGCCTGTTTTCGCAGTGCTGTGGTGCGCAACGGTGCTGGGCAATATCGGCACCTTCATGCGTGACGTCGCCAGCGCGTGGATGGTGACCGAACTGTCAGCCAGCCCGGCTGCGGTGGCGATGATCCAGACCGCGGCAACACTGCCGGTCTTCCTGCTTGCGCTGCCGGCCGGCGTGCTGTCCGACACACTGGACCGGCGCCGCCTGCTGATCGCGGTGCAGGTGCTGCTGGCATGCGTCAGCGTCACGCTGCTGGTGCTGGCGTCAACGCATACGCTGACCGTCGGCTCGCTGATCGCACTCACCTTCGTCGGTGGCATCGGCGCCGCGCTGATGGGGCCGTCATGGCAGGCCATCGTGCCGGAACTCGTGCCGCGCGCCGATCTGAAGAACGCGGTGGCGCTCAATTCGCTGGGCGTGAACATCGCGCGCGCCGCCGGCCCCGCCGCCGGCGGCCTGTTGCTGGCGAGTTTCGGCGCGGCTGCGGCGTATGGCGCCGACGTGCTGAGCTATGTGTTCGTGATTGCCGCTCTGCTGTGGTGGCGTCGGCCAGCGGCTGAGCCGGCCGCGGTGCCGGAACAGTTCTTCGGCGCCTTCCGCGCCGGCCTCCGCTATGCCCGCGCCAGCCACGAACTGCACGTGGTACTGCTGCGCGCCGCGCTGTTCTTCATGCTTGCCAGCGCAGCCTGGGCGTTGCTGCCACTGGTGGCGCGCAACATGCTCGGCGGTAGCGCCGGCTTCTACGGCCTGCTGCTGGGCGCGGTCGGGGTGGGCGCGATCGCCGGTGCGGTGCTGCTGCCGGCGCTGCGGCGACGTCTGGGCCCGGATGCGCAGGTGCTGCTCGCCTCGCTGCTGACGGCCTCCGTCGTGGCCGCGCTGTCGCTGGTACCGTCGCAATGGCTGGCGGTACCGCTGATGCTGGTGCTGGGCGCTGGCTGGATCATCGCACTCACCACGCTGAACGGCGTGGCGCAGGCGGTACTGCCGAACTGGGTACGCGGGCGCGGGCTGGCCATCTACCTGATGGTGTTCAATGGCGCGATGGCAGCCGGAAGCCTGGGCTGGGGCCTGGTCGCGCAACAGCTGGGCGTGGCGCAGACGCTGCTGGCGGCGGCCATTGCACTGGCTGCGATCGCACTTGCGGCGCACCGCATCCGCCTGCCGATTGGCGAAGCCGACCTGCAGCCGTCCAACCACTGGCCGGAGCCGCTGCTCGCCGCGCCGGTTGCGCACGACCGGGGCCCGGTCATGATCCAGATCGAGTACCGCATACGCCGCCCGGATCTGCCGGCCTTCATGCAGGCCATGCAGGCACTGGCGCGCGACCGTCGTCGCGACGGTGCCTACGCGTGGGGCGTGGCCGAGGACACGGCGGACCCCGAGCGCGTGGTCGAGTGGTTCCTGGTCGAGTCCTGGGCCGAACACCTGCGCCAGCACCAGCGCGTATCGAAGGCGGCCGCCGACCTGCAGGGCGAGGTGCTGCGTTTCCACGTCGGACCGGAGCGGCCACGGGTGCATCACTTCCTCGCGCTCGACCCGCATGGTGCACAGACGCCGGTGCCCGTGCCGGCACACCCGCACTGAGTCGCCGCATGAGCATGGACGGCCACGACGCCGGGTCGCCTCACCGCCAGCGCGAGCCGCGCAGCGGCGTACCGGGGCCGACCGGCCCGCACGTGTGGATGCTGCATTCGACCGACGCCGCCATCGTGCGCATGCGTTACGACGGCGGCCCGCTGGGTGTCGGCATGCCCATTCCCTGTGTCGATGCTTTCAGCGTCATCGTGCAGCGGCGCGACTTCACCGCCCACCGGCTGTGGAAACGAGGACGGCTGGTTTTCCGCGGCGGACACGCGGCCGGCACGCTGGCCATCACACATCTGGGCGACGAATGGCGCTGCGCGCATGACGCGCCTTTCGACAACGTGCGCGTACAGCTGCCGGCCGTCGTGCTGGAGGACTGCGCGCGCGATGCCGGTCTGCGCAGCGCCGGCACGCTGCGGGCCTCGCCCGGTACCCGCGACCCGGTGGTCGCGGCGCTGCTGCAGTCGTTGTTGCCCGCGCTGACCGACCCGGCCTGCGCCGCGCCGCTATTTGTTGACGAAACGCTGCTGACGCTGCAGCAGCACCTGCTGCGCAGCTATGGCGGGGCCGTGGGCCGCACTGCACGCTCGGGCCGGCTTTCTGCCGCGCAGCATCGCGTCGCCTGCGAATTCCTCGCGGCCCACGCCTTCGACCGTGTGTCGGTCGCCGCCGTGGCGGAGGCCTGTGGACTGTCGCGTAGTCACTTCACGCGCGCCTTCCTCGAAACCACCGGTCGCACGCCGCACCGGTGGATGCTTGCCCACCGCCTGCAGCAGGCGCGTTCGCTGCTGCGCGGCCCGCTCACGCTGGCGCAGATCGCCAGCGCCTGCGGTTTCGCCGACCAGAGCCATCGTACCCGCACCTTCCGTAACGCCTACGGCCTTACGCCCGGCGCATGGCGCCGCGCGGCGGGTGTCGCAGATCCGATGTGATCGTCTGACCTGGACGCCTACGGGAAAAGGAAGCGACTGCCTTCGCTCGCGTGCTCGTTGGGCCGCTCTCGTGGGGCGACCACGATGTCCAGCGGCTGCGCGCCGTGCAGCGTGCCGTCGTCGGGTGCGGACACGGTGAGCCGCAGGCTGGCCACGCTGTTCGCGGCGACGCGCAGGCGGTCGTTGCCGACGATGGTCGCGCCGGGCACGCCATCGACCCGGGCGACATATTCGACCTCTTCGCGCGTCAGGTTGGCCACCTTCAGCAGGTAGGCGTTCTCGATGCGGCCGTCCGCAGTTTCGCGCATCAGCACGCCGCGGTCGCGCAGCACGTCGAGTCGCACTTCAGGGCGGCTCGCCATCTGCCACACACCGAGGGCGGCGAACAGCGCGAGCAGCGCGGCGTAGATCTTCACGCGCGGCTGAACCGCCGTCTCAACCCGTCCGGACAGCGCGTGTTCGGAGGCGTAGCGGATCAATCCGCGCGCGCGGCCGACCTTGTCCATCACCGTGTCGCAGGCGTCGACGCACAGACCGCAGTTGATGCAGGCGTACTGGACGCCGTCGCGGATGTCGATGCCGGTCGGGCACACCTGTACGCAGATCGTGCAGTCCACGCAGTCGCCTGCACCCCGGCTGCGCGCCGACGCGCGCGGTTCGCCGCGCAGCCTGTCATAGCCGACCTGGCGCGTGTGCGCGTCGGTCATCACGCCCTGGAAGCGCGAGTACGGGCACATGTGCTGGCACACCGATTCACGTGCGAAGCCGGCCTGCAGATAGGTGAAGGCGGCGTAGAACAGCAGCCAGAAGCCTTCCCACATGCCGACGTCCCAGGTGGTGAGGCGCGGCAGCAGATCGCGGATCGGCGTGAAGTAGCCGACGAAGGTGATGGCGGTCCACGCCGCCAGCGCCAGCCACAGCGCGTGCTTGGCACCCTTGATCGCCGCCTTGCGCGGGCCCCAGGCTGCTGCGTCCAGCGCCCGGCGTGCGGCCGGCTTGCCTTCGAGCCGCGCCTCGATCCACGTGAACATCATTGTGTACACCGTCTGCGGACAGGCGAAGCCGCAGAACAGCCGTCCGGCCAGCGCGGTCACGAAGAACAGCGCCAGCGCCGCGACGATGAGCACGAAGGCGAACAGCAGTGCGTCCTGCGGCCACAGCACCCAATCGAACAGATAGAGCCGCTCGTGCGGAATGTCCATCCACAGCGCCGGCCGCACCGCGTCGCCGTCGCGCCAGGTGAGCCACACGCCGCCGTAGAACACGAGCTGGGTGAGCCACACCATGGCCCAGCGCCCGCTGTTGAAACGGCCGGACACTGCGCGCGCATGCACGGTGCCCGGCCGGGGATGGAAAGTGAGCGGCACGGCGCGGACCGCGCCGCCCGCCAGCGTCGTGTCGGTGTTCATCTGCAGGCTCCGGAAAGGGATGCCGGCAGTACACCCGCCGCGGGCGCACAGGAACAGATTCAGCCAAGTGAAATCACAATGGGCACAGATGGAATCCTTCTCGCCCCTTGATGCGGGTCAGCTCACCGACGCGAGCGGATGCGGGATGCCCTGGTCGCCGTACGTGCGCACCACCTGCGCGATCACCACCTGATAGCCCTTGAGCCAGCGCGCCTGCAGCTGCTTGGCCTTGATGTGCTCCGGGTGCTGCATCAGCGCCTGCAGCGCGTCCATCGAATCCCAGTAATAGACATTCGAAATGAGCCCGGTCTGCGCGTTCTCCCAGGCTTCCTCGCCGACGTAGCCGGGAATGGAGCGGGCGATCCCGGCGATGACTGCGTCCAGCGCGTGGAAGTCGTCGTCGTACTGGCGTTTGGCGAAGGTAAAGGTGGAGGTGAACATGGAAGGATGGAGCAGCTTCAGATTCTTGAGTGAGTCACTACTTGGTGAAGGCGTAGCGGTGAATTATTGAAGGAGACTACAGTCATCAATCTCTTATGCGGCCCGAAAAACAAGGGGGTTATAAATCAATCACCTAGCACCATTTTTCATTAAGTACTCGCCGATCTCACGCGCCCTAGGAAGGACGTCGTCATCAATTGCAACAATATCATTGCTGAGCTCTAAATTGGAGTCTGAAACGCCAATTGGCCTGCTTCCGAAAAGTTCGGGTTCCGTTGAGGAATACACGCTAAGCCGTATGGACTTCGCGTTAATTGATATTTTTGCAGCTTTTAGGAAATTCAAAACAAGCATCGAAAAGTGCGGGTCGGTAGATTCAAAAATCGTAATGTGGGGCTGGATCTCAGAAATGGGGGTTCGATAATCCGGTTTCCACCAAATTTCTTTGAAGACCTCAGATTCCGCACGCAGAAAGACAGAAAATCTATCCCCGTGGGAAAAACAACCAGCTCCGATGATGCGAACCCCCTGCCCCCGCAGTCGCGACGCAAATTCGCGCAAACGGCGTTCATCAGGCTTGCGACGGTAAGGGCCTCGAACCGTCACATGAACCGGGCTTTTACTATTTTTCCATGGCTGAAGAGAGTCCCTTAAACCTCGAAGCGTTTCTTCAACGATCGGATCAAGAAATTCCAAAAAAACAAAATACATTAGACGCTCGCTATATCAAAAGATAACGCACCAACTTGGCATCCAAACGCGCACTGGAAAAGATGCAGTGCAAAAAATCATCGAACTGTTGAGATGTGGTGTTAAAGCGTTTGACTTGGTGCTCATCCAGTCGTTCCAACTTCGCATCAGATTTGGCCGACAGAAACTCTTCATAACCATCCAGGAATTGACTAAATCCAACGAGCAAGCAATCATCTCCCATAACGTCCAGAGAATAAGCAAGCCTTTGCATCGGAGTCCTCTCTGCAATCACTTGAAATTTTTTAATGCAGTCAACTTGTTCTACGAGCATCGATAGAACCGTAGAGAAGACAGTCAACTTTCGAGAGAACTTCAAGTTTAGGTTTTTCTTCCACCAAGGCTTGGAGGGGTCGTGACGAGTGCGCTCGTAATTTAAACAAATGGTGCGCCAATACCGAAGAATGTCGTTAAGTAAGAACAGAGGCCGGTACTCAGCCCTTCCTGTGCCATCGCGCACATACATCTCAAAAATTCGTTTGGTCGCATCAGCATAGAGAGCGTCGTTGGAAAGGCATTTGCTTTCCAATAACAACAACAATCTTGTTGTAAAGAAGTTCTCACTGTCATCCGTGGCCGTACCAGTCCCTGTTAACAACTGCGAAACTTCGTGAATCTTAAAATGCTCACCGTCACCGCTAAACTCTGGAAGTTCTAGTTCAGCGTTAACCTGAATTATCTCTGAGAGAACTTGGATCTCCTGCAGACGAGAGAGAGTTCTTTGACCTCCTGTGCTTTTAGGGGAATCGGCAAAAAGAAAAACATCCAGATCAGATATGTGGCCTAACTCCAATCTCCCTAAACTTCCTGCTACATATATGCAAAGATCTTTTCTCGTACAGTTCTCACGGTTTGAAATAGAATTTCGGACCTTCGCTAACTGCTCTTGGCTAAACTTCATTCGGTTGGATAACCCAGCATGGTGTTGAAGCGCCGTTTGAAACTTCTGCATAGTCCCCCCTTGTGAATGGCTGCCGTTAGCAGTTGTCAGACCGATGCCAAAGAATATCTAAAAAACATACGCAGCGGTTCAAAAAACCGGTCGTGACTCGCATGTATGGTCAAGAAAGCTCTTAAGCCCCTACCCGACCTTCAAGTGAGTAAGGGGAATAGACGCAAGTACCCATCGGAGGGTGCAGCGTTAGCATCTCTAACCGACGGGATTAGCTATCCGCTCTGGTAAGAACTCTCCGGAACGGGCGCCAATCAACAAGAGACTAATCCCCCCAATGCCTTGGTGGCAGCAACCATTGCATCCGTATCCGGATGCCCGAAGTTCAGCCGCACGAAATTCCGGAACTCCCTCTGCGCCGAAAAGATCGGCCCCGGCGCGATGCTGATGCCTCTTGCCAGCGCTTCGCGGTGCAGTGCCAGCGTGTCGCAGCCTTCCGGCAGTTCCAGCCACAGGAAATAGCCGCCCTCCGGTTCGGCCATGCGCGTGCCGGCGGGGAAATGGGCTTCGACGTCGGCGACCAGTGCGGCCATCTGTGTTCGCAGGGTGCTACGCAGCGTGCGCAGGTGGCGGTCGTAACCGCCCTGTTTGAGGTAGTCGGCGAGCGCGTGCTGCAGCGCGACCGGGGTGGCGAGGCTGAATGACAGCTTCTGCCGGCGGATCGCGTCGGCGTAGCGGCCGGCGGCGACCCAGCCGACGCGGAAGCCGGGGGCCAGGCATTTCGAGAAGGACGATACGTGCATGACGCGGCGGTCGCGGTCCAGCGCCTTGCTGCACAAGGGCGCCTGTTCGCCGTGGTGCAGTTCGGCGTAGACGTCGTCCTCGATCAAGGGCACGTCGTCACGGTCGAGCAGCTCCATCAGCTGGCGGCGACCGCCGTCGGGCACGCAGGCGCCGGTCGGGTTGGCGTAGTTGAGCATGAACAGGCAGGCGCGCACCGGGTGCTTCTTCAGGAGCTGTTCGAGTGCGGCGAGGTTCAGGCCTTCGCGCGGGTGGCTGGGTACTTCGACCACTTTTAGCCCGAGCCGCTCGGCGGCCTGCAGGCCCGCATAGAAGGTGGGAGATTCGACCGCGATCAGGTCGCCGGGTCGGGTGACCGCCTGCAGGCAGAGGTTCAGCCCCTCCATCGCGCCATTGGTGATGATGATGTCGTCTGGCGCCACGTCGGCGCCGACGCCGAGGTAGCGCAGCGCGATCTGCCGGCGCAGTTCGGGGTGGCCCGGTGGCAGGTCGGTCAGTGTGTCCTGCGGTTTGATGCGGCGCGCGGCGGCGGCGAGGCAGCGGCCGAGGCGGTCGAGCGGGAACAGTTCGGGCGCCGGGAAGCTGGAACCCAGCGGCACGACCGCCGGGTCGCGCACGCTGTCGAGGATTTCGAAGATGAAGTCGCTCACCTGCAACGCAGTCGAGCGTTGCCCCGGCCGCGACATGGCCGGTTCAGGGAGGCGTTGACCGAGGCGGGCGCGCACGAAGTAACCGGAGCGCGGGCGCGCCTCGATCAGGCCGCGGCTTTCGAGCAGTGCGTAGGCCTGGGTGACGGTGATCGGGCTGAGGTCGTGCGTGCGGCAGGCCTGGCGCACCGAGGGCAGGCGGTCGCCCGGCCGTAGCACGCCGTCGGCGATCAGCTGCGCGGTGCGGTCGGCGAGGTGCTGGTAAAGCGTCATGCGCCGATGCTATCAGGCGCGCGCCGGCTGCCCGTCGTGTCTCAGTCGGTCAGCTTGCCGAAGCCGAGCAGCCGGGTGCCGCCGCCCGCGGGGTTGGGGCCGTAGATGCCGAGGATGCGCGCGTACTCGGGCGCGTAGTAGCGGCCGACCGAACCGCCGCGCACGCAGACGGTGTCGCCGGCGGTCGCTTCGACCGTCACCCCAGCCGATTCGACGAACAGCCGGCCTTCGAGCACGTAGGCGTATTCGTCGTGCGCGTGCTCGTCGGTCCACGTTTCGCCGCGCAGTTCCCACTCCATCAGCACCGGCGCGGTCCAGCCCTGCGGGTCGGGGCGGGTGATCCAGTGCACGCCCGGTCCGCCGTCGGCGACCAGTGGCTGTTTCGGATATTTCACCGGTGCGTCCGGCATCAGAGACCTCCTGTTCATGTCGCTGCGCGTCCGTGCGGCGCCGGCCTCGTGCCGGTCAGCGGATGCGCGATGTGGAGGGCGGATAATCCTGAAAACCTCAGTTGACCGCTTGCCGTGAGGTTGAAAGCCCTGCCCATTAAGGACGTTGCTCGGTTTGCATCGCTCACCCTCCGGGTGAGACCGCTTCGAAGTCGCGTGCACGGCCGGCGGTGCGCCCGGCCGCGTTGCTCGTCCTTGCAGGGAGCCATCCTGCCGCGTCCTCGCGCCTTGCCGTGCACCCCGCCAACCGCACCCACGACGCCGATCAACTGAGGTTTTCAGGATTATTCGAGCGGGGGCGGGGCAGGGCAATGCCCCGAAAGAGGTAGCTGCGCGCGTTCTGCCTCAATGCGGCGGTGCAAGATTGACAGACGACATTCAAAGGTCTAGATTCAAACGAACGTTTGAACATGAGGCCGTGCTTCACGCCATGGACGCCCGCCGCAACCGACCTTCCGTGATCGAAACGCGCACTCGCATCCTCGACGCGGCGCAGTCGCTGTTTGCCGCCCACGGTTTCGAGGCGACCTCGATGAGGATGATCACGACCACGGCCAGCGTCAATCTGGCGGCGGTCAATTATCACTTCGGCTCGAAGGACGTGCTGGTGCAGGAAGTGCTGCTGCGCGGGCTACGTCCCCTGAACGCGCTGCGCATGCAGGCGCTCGACGACGCGGAAGCCGCCGCCGGTGGGGCGCCGGTGAAGGCGAGGGTGATCGTCGAATGCTTCTTCAGCGGTTCGCTGGCGCTGGCGGCGCAGAGCGAACAGGGACGCGAATTCATGCGCCTGCTGGGCCGCACCTTCACCGAGCCGTCGGCGGTGGTGCGCGAGTGCCTGGCGACCGAGTACGCGCCGGTGATCGGCCGCTATCGCGACGCCCTGAGCCGGGCGCTGCCGGCGGTGCCGGTCGAGGACATCGTGTGGCGCCTGCATTTCATGTTCGGCGCCATGTCTTACGCGGTATCCGGCATCGACACGCTGCAGGTGATGACCGGCGTGCAGATCGACGAGCCCGACGCGATGGCGCGCATGGTGCCGCGATTGATGAGTTTCCTGCTCGGCGGCCTGCGTGCGCCGTTGCCGGAATCGAACTGATGGGGCGAAAGCCCGGACGATTGCAACTAGACTGCGGACATAAGCGCCGTGCGCGCGTATCGCAGCAGCATGACCGGACGAGGAGATACACATGACCTGGACGCTTCTTCTGCTGTTGCCGCTGGGCTTGATCGCGCTGGCCTACATGCGGGTGCCACTGCTGCTGATCACCGCGGCGCTCGCCGCCTGGCTGGTCGCTGCGGCGCTGCATTTCGACTGGACGGTCGCCGCCAGCGTCACCGCCGCCGTGCTGGTCGGCATTCCGGCGCTGCTGCTGAATCTGGTGCCGCTCCGCCGCGCACTGATCTCGCGGCCGCTGCTGGCGGTGTACCGCAACATCCTGCCGCCGATGTCGGATACCGAACGCATCGCGCTCGAAGCGGGCACCGTCTGGTGGGAAGGCGAACTGTTCCGCGGGCATCCCGACTGGCAAAAGTTACACGCCTACCCGGAACCGAAACTGAGTGCCGAAGAACAGTCCTTCCTCGACAACGAGGTCGACGAGCTGTGCCGCCTGTCAGACGACTGGCGCATCTCGCACGAGCTGAAAGACCTGCCGCCCGAGACCTGGCAGTACATCAAGGACAAGGGCTTCCTCGGCCTCATCATTCCGAAGAAATACGGCGGCAAGGAATTCTCGGCCTGGGCGCATTCGCAGATCGTCACCAAGCTGTCGACGCGCTGCTCGGCGTCCGCGGTGACGGTGATGGTGCCGAATTCACTCGGCCCGGCTGAACTGCTGCTGCACTACGGTACCGACGCGCAGAAGGACCACTACCTGCCGCGTCTCGCCAAGGGGCTGGAGATTCCGTGCTTTGCGCTGACCAGCCCGCAGGCGGGGTCGGATGCGGCGTCGATTCCCGACTACGGCATCGTCTGCCGCGGCATACATGAGGGCCGCGAGGTGCTGGGCATGCGCGTGACCTGGGACAAGCGCTACATCACGCTGGGCCCGGTCGCCACGCTGCTCGGCCTGGCTTTCCGCCTGTACGACCCCGACCACCTGCTCGGCGACACCGAAGACATCGGCATCACCTGCGCGCTGATTCCGACCGACCACCCGGGCGTGCAGATCGGTCGCCGCCACTTCCCGCTCAACGCGGTATTCCAGAACGGTCCGAACTGGGGGCGCGACGTGTTCATGCCTCTGGAGTGGATCATCGGCGGCCCGGCGATGGCCGGCCAGGGCTGGCGCATGCTGATGGAGTGCCTGGCTGCCGGCCGCTCGATCTCGCTGCCCGCCTCCAACACCGGCATGGCCAAGCTCACCGCGCGCGCGGTCGGTGGCTATGCGCGTGTGCGCAGCCAGTTCAAGACGGCGATCGGCCGCTTCGAAGGCATACAGGAACCGTTGGCGCGCATCGGCGGCCACCTCTACATGATGGACGCCGCCCGCCGAATGACCGCGTCCGCCATCGACCTCGGCGAGAAGCCGTCGGTGGTGTCGGCCATCGTCAAGTACCACATCACCGAACGCGCCCGCATCGTCGTCAATGACGGGATGGACATCCTCGGTGGCAAGGGCATCTGCCTTGGCCCGTCGAACTTCCTCGGTCGCGCCTACCAGCAGATTCCGATCGGCATCACGGTCGAAGGCGCGAACATCCTGACGCGCAGCCTCATCATCTTCGGCCAGGGCGCCATCCGCTGCCATCCCTACGTGCTGCGCGAAATGCGCGCCGCGCTGGCCGACGACACGCCGGAAGCACTCAAGGAATTCGACGACGCGCTGTTCGCCCACATCGGCTATACGGTGAGCAATGCGGTGCGCACGCTGATCACCGGTCTGACCGGTTCGCACTGGGTCGGCGTGCCGGGCAATGTGGCGCCGGAAACACGGCGCTACTACCAGCAGCTCACCCGCTTCTCGACCGCCTTCGCTTTTATCGCCGACGCGGCCATGTTGACGATGGGTGGCGACCTGAAGCGCAAGGAGAAGCTGTCGGCGCGGCTGGGCGACATCCTGTCGCTGATGTATCTGTGCTCGGCCACGCTGAAGCGCTACGAGGCCGAAGGCCGCCAGGCCGCCGACGCGCCGCTGATGCACTGGGCGATCTGGGACGCCCTGTTCCATGCGCAGACCGCGTTCGAAGGCGTCATTTCGAATTTCCCGAACCGCCTGATCGGCATGCTGCTGCGCCGCCTCATCTTCCCGCTCGGCCGGCCCTACGTGGTGCCGTCGGACCGCCTCGGCGGCGAGGTGGCGAAGCTGCTGATCGAGCCGTCGGCGACGCGCGACCGACTGACCGCCGACATGTACGTGCCGCAGGACGAACACGACGCGGTCGGTGCCATCGAGCATGCGCTGAAGGCGACGGTGGCGGCCGAGGCGATCGAAGCCAAGGTGCGCGCGGCGCAGAAGCGCGGCGATCTGAAGGCGCGCGGGCCGGGCATGATGCGCGCCGCCTTCGAAGCCGGCGTCATCGACGCGCAGGAATTCGCGCTGGTCACGCGCCGCGACGAACTGCGCGACCGCGTGGTCAAGGTGGACGATTTCGCGCAGGACTTCGGCGCCGACGCCGTGCCCGCGACCCCGGCCGAAGCGCGCAACGTCACCGCGCTCGCCGCCTGAGGACTGGCCATGTCGTTTCCTGACGTATTCGTCGTCGATGGGGCGCGCACCCCGTTCCTGAAGTCGCGCAACGCACCCGGTCCGTTCGCGGCCGCCGACCTCGCGGTGGCGGCCGGCAACGCGCTACTGGCGCGCCAGCTCTTCCGGCCGGATCAGCTCGACGAAGTCATTCTCGGTTGCGCCGCGCCGTCTGCCGACGAAGCGAACATCGGCCGCATCGCCGCGCTGCGCATGGGCTGCGGCGACCGCGTGCCGGGCTGGACGGTGATGCGCAATTGCGCCAGCGGCATGCAGGCGCTCGATTCCGGCCTCGCCAACATCCAGCGCGGTCGCGCCGACCTGGTGCTGGCCGGCGGTGTCGATGCGCTGTCGCGCGCCCATCTCTTGTTCTCCGACGCGATGGTGCGCTGGCTGTCGCAGTGGTACGCGGCGAAGACCTTGGGTCAGCGCGCGTCGCTGATCACGAAGTTCAGGCCGGCGATGCTGGCGCCGGTAATCGGCCTGATCAAGGGGCTGACCGATCCGGTGATCGGCCTGAACATGGGCCAGACCGCCGAGAACCTTGCAGCGCGGTTCGGCATCAGCCGCACGCAGATGGACTTCTACGCCATGCGCTCGCACCAGCGCACAGCCCGCGCGCTCGACGAAGGCTGCTTCGGCGAAATCGTGCCGCTGACCGACCGCGACGGAAAGCTCTACGCCGAGGACGACGGCATGCGCCGCGACTCGTCGGTCGAGCGGCTGGCAAAGCTGCGCCCGGTGTTCGACCGCAAGCACGGCCACATCACCGCCGGCAACAGTTCGCAGGTGACCGACGGCGCGAGCTGGCTGCTGCTCGCGTCGCAGAAGGCCGTCGATCAGTACGGCCTGAAGCCGCTCGGCCGCATCCTCGACGTGCAGTGGGCGGCGCTTGATCCGGCGCAGATGGGGCTGGGCCCGGTGCATGCGGCGACGCCCATCCTGCAGCGCCACGGCCTGGCGCTGAATGACCTCGACGCCTGGGAGATCAACGAAGCCTTCGCCGCCCAGGTCATCGCCTGCATCGAGGCGTGGAAGAGCGACAGCTATTGCCGCGAACAGCTCGGGCTGTCACATGCGCTCGGTACGCTGGACGAACGACGCCTCAACGTCGACGGCGGGGCCATCGCGATCGGCCACCCGGTCGGCGCCAGTGGTGCCCGCATCGTGCTGCATCTGCTGCACGTGCTGAAGCGCCGCGGCGGTGGCCGCGGCATGGCGTCGATCTGCATCGGCGGCGGACAGGGTGGCGCGATGCTGGTGGAAACCGCATGAGCGTGCATGCAAGCGATCTGAAGCACTGGCGCATCGAGCGTGATGACGACAATCTCGTCTGGCTCGTGTTCGACCGCGCCGGCGAGAACGTGAACACGCTGTCCGGCGAGGCGATGCGCGAACTGGGCCTGGTGCTCGACGCCTTCGACGCCGCGCCACCGCGCGCGCTGGTCATCCTGTCCGGTAAGACGAGCGGCTTCATCGCCGGTGCCGACATCGGCGAATTCGGTGCGGTGACGGACGAAGCCGGCGCGCGCGACATCGTCGGCCGCGGCTGGAACCTGTTCAACCGGCTGGCCGCCGTGCGTTACCCGACCTGCGCACTGGTGCGCGGCTTCTGTGTCGGCGGCGGCACCGAACTGTCGCTGGCCTGTCGCCACATCGTCGCGGTGGACGAACCGGGCACCCGCTTCGCGCTGCCCGAAGTGCTGCTCGGCATCGTGCCCGGCTGGGGCGGCATGCTGCGGCTGCCGCAGCGCATCGGCGCGCCGGCCGCGTTGGACATGATGCTCACCGGCCGCGCACTCGACGCGAAGCGGGCGAAGGCGGCCGGCCTGGTCGACGAGATCGCGCCGGCGCGGCTGATGCGCGAGCACGCCCGCGCCCGTGTGCTGGCAGATCCGCCGCGCCGCCCGCTGCCGCTGTTGCAGCGCCTGCTGCTCGGTCCGCTGCGTGGCATGGTGGCGAAGAAGGCGCTCGCAGGGGTGGCGAAGAAGGCGCGCCGTGAGCATTACCCGGCGCCCTACGCCATCGTAGAAATGTGGCGCGACTTCGGCGGCAATGCGCTGGCGGTGCCGGCCGATCACCCGGCGTCGATGGCGGCACTGGTGGCCCACCCGACCACGCCCAACCTGCAGCGCGTCTATCACCTGCGCGAGCGGCTGCGCGGCTTCGCCAAGACCGATGCGACAACGCTGCCGCCGGTGCGTCGCGTGCACGTCATTGGCGCCGGCGTCATGGGTGGTGACATCGCCGCCTGGTGCGCACTGCGCGGTTTCCATGTGACGCTGCAGGACAATGGGCTGGCGCGCATCGCGCCGGCGATGCAGCGGGCGGCGAAGGCCTTCGCCCGCAAGTTCCGTCGCGACCGCACTGCGCTGCGCGCCGCGCTCGACCGGCTGATTCCGGACCCGACCGGCGCCGGCGTCGCCGGTGCCGACCTGATCATCGAAGCCATCTACGAGGATCTCGGCGCCAAGCAGGCGCTGCTCGCAGACGTCGAGCGGCGCGCGAAGCACGACGCCTTGCTCGCCACCAATACCTCCAGCCTGCGCATCGAAGATATCGCGCACGCCCTGCACGTGCCCGGCCGGCTGGTCGGTATCCATTTCTTCAATCCCGTGGCGAAGATGCCTCTGGTCGAAGTGGTGCGCGGCGCCGACAGTTTCGAGCTCGCAGTGCAGCGCGCCGCGGCCTTCGTCGGCGCGCTCGACAAGCTGCCGCTGCCGGTGGCCAGCGCGCCAGGCTTTCTGGTCAATGCGGTGCTCGGACCCTACATGCTCGAAGCGATGAGGTGCGTCGACGAAGGGATGTCGCCTGAGGTGGTTGATCGCGCGGCGCTCGATTTCGGCATGGCGATGGGTCCGATCGAACTGGCCGATACCGTGGGTCTGGACATCGCGATGGCCGCCGGCGCCCGGCTGACCGGCGGCGCAACGGCGCCGACCTGCCTGCAGCAGCGGGTGGATGCCGGGCACCTCGGTTGCAAGAGCGGGCAGGGCTTCTACGTCTGGAAGGATGGCCGACCGGTGCGCACCGGCGCAGCCACCGTACCGGCGGGACTGGCGGCGCGGCTGATCGAGCCGCTGATCCGGGTCACACGCCGCTGCGTCGAGCAGGGCGTGGTGGCCGATGCCGATCTGGCGGACGCCGGCCTCATCTTCGGCGCCGGCTTCGCCCCGTATACCGGCGGACCGCTGCACTATCATGCGGTTTCCGCAATGCAACATCAGAGTCATCCATGAGCCAGAACATCGAACACCTTCCAGAAGAACAACCGGCGCTGCGCATGCTGCCCATGCCGCGCGACATCAATGCCGCCGGCGACATCTTCGGCGGCTGGGTCATGTCGCAGGTCGACGTCGCCGGATCGATCGCGGCGATGCGCCGCACGCGTTGCCGCGTGGTGACGGTGGCGGTCAATTCATTCGTTTTCCTGCAGCCGATCACGACGCAGTACCTCGTGTCCTTCTACTCGCGCGTCGCGCGCGTCGGCACCACGTCGATCACGGTCGATGTCGACGTCTACGCAGAAACCGGCTATGACAGTGTGAAGATCCTGAAGGTCGCCTCGGCGCAGCTCACCTATGTCGCGGTGAACGAGGACGGCAGCAAGCGACTGATCGCGCCCGAACAGTCCTGACAGTATTCGGTGTGCCCTGTGCAGGGACACGCCGTGATCGCAGCACCATTTACGACGCACAGAGGAGGAGTCATGACGCAGACGAAACAGCGCCGCAGCCACGGTGCCACGATGAAGGTTCTGGCCCTGGCGATCGGCGCCTTCGGCTCGACCGCCAGCCACGCCGCCGCCTTCCAGCTGCTCGAAGGCAATGCGAGCGGCCTCGGTAACGCCTATGCCGGCAGCGCGGCGGTCGCCGAGGACGCCAGCACGGTGTTCTTCAACCCGGCCGGCATGACGCTGCTGCCCGGGCGCAATGTGGCATTCTCGGTCGACCTGGTACGGCCTTCGGCCAAGTTCGACAACCAGGGATCCACGGTGCCTCCGGGCCAGGGTATCGGCGGTAACGGCGGCGACGCCGGTGACTGGGCGGCCATTCCTGCTGGCTATATGAGCTGGCAGCTGACTGACCGCCTGTTCGCAGGTCTTGGCGTTGGCGCGCCGTTCGGCCTGAAGACGGAATACGGTGCTGACTGGGTCGGGCGTTTCCATGCCGTGAAGTCCGAAATCAAGACCGTCAACATCAATCCGTCGATCGCCTTCAAGGTGAACGACGTGCTGTCCATCGGCGTCGGCGTGAATTTCCAGCGCATCGATGCCGACCTGACCAATCTCGTGACCAATCCAGGCCTGGCCGGATCGCTCGCCAGCGGCCGGATCAAGGGTGATGACACCGCCTGGGGCTGGAACGCGGGTCTGATGTGGCAGGTGTCGGATACCACCCGCCTCGGCGCAGCCTACCGTTCGAAGATGGACTACAAGCTCGAGGGCACGGCCCGCTTCACCGGCCTGAATGCGACCGGCAACATCGTGGCGACGGCCTTGAACGCAGGGCGTGGCGGCGATGTGACCGCCGATGTCGAGTTGCCGGATACGGCGACGTTCAGCGTCGCACAGAAGATATCCGATCGCTGGACGATGCTCGGTGACATCAGCTGGACCGGCTGGTCAACGCTCCAGGATCTGACGGTGAACCGGGTGGATGGCGTCAACGTGACGACCGAAGAACTGCGCTGGCGCGACACCTGGCGCGTCGCTTTCGGCGGCACCTATGCCTACACCGACGCGCTGAGTCTGAAGTTCGGCCTGGCCTGGGACCAGACGCCGGTGCGCGATACCACGCGTCTGCCGCGCGTGCCGGACGAGGACCGCGTGTGGCTGTCGCTGGGCCTGCAGTGGCGCCCGAATGCGACCTCGGCGGTCGACGTCGGCTACGCCCATCTGTTCGTTAAGGACGCGAAGGTGAACAACGACGGTGGCAGCGCGCTGCTTAAGGGCACGCTGGTCGGCGAGTACGAGAACTCGGTCGACATCCTCGGCGTGCAGTACTCGACCCGCTTCTGATCCCGTCCTTCCTGTCGTACCCGGTCCGGTCGCTGCGCGCGGCCGGACCGCCTCTCCCGGGAGTCCGCATCGTGACATCCTCCAGATTCCGCATCCGTCGCGTCGCCGTACTGGGCGCCGGCGTGATGGGCGCGCAGATCGCCGCCCACTGCGCCAACGCGAACGTCCCCGTCATCCTGTTCGACCTCGCCGCGAAGGAGGGTGACCCCGACGCCATCGTGAAGCGCGCGATCGCCGGCCTGAAGAAGCTCGAACCGGCGCCGCTGGCCACCGCCGACCGCGCCGCCCATATCGAAGTGGCGAACTACGACCGCGACGCGGCGCGACTGGCCGACTGCGATCTGGTGATCGAAGCGATCGCCGAGCGCATGGACTGGAAGCACGGCCTGTACGCCAAGGTGGCGCCGCACCTGCGCAGCGATGCGATCTTCGCCACCAACACCTCCGGCCTGTCGATCAACGCGCTGGCCGACGGTTGTCCGGAAGCGATGCGCAGCCGTTTCTGCGGCGTGCATTTCTTCAATCCGCCGCGGTACATGGCGCTGGTCGAACTGATTCCGGCGCGCGGCACCGACGCTGCGCTGCTCGACCGGCTGGAGGATTTCCTCACCACGACGCTGGGCAAGAACGTGGTGCGCGCGCTCGACACGCCCAACTTCGTCGCCAACCGCATCGGCGTGTTTTCGATGCTGGCGGCGATGCACCACACCACCCGGCTGGGCCTCGGTTTCGACGAGGTCGACGCGCTGACCGGCCCGGTCATCGGCCGGCCGAAGTCGGCCACCTACCGCACCGCCGACGTGGTCGGCCTCGACACGCTGCTGCACGTCGTCAAGACCATGACCGACAACCTGCAGGGCGACCCCTGGCATCGTCATTACGTCGCGCCGGCCTGGCTGGCCGCACTGGTCGAGCGCGGTGCGCTCGGCCAGAAGACGAAGGCCGGCGTCTATCGCAAGGACGGCAAGGCGATCAAGGTGCTCGACCTCGCGCAGCAGGACTACCGCGACGCAGCCGGCGCCATTGCCGACGAGGTGCAGGCCATCCTCGCGGAGCGCGATCCGGCGATGAAGCTGGCCGCGCTGCGTGCCAGCGAGCATCCGCAGGCGCAGTTCCTGTGGTCCATCTTCCGCGACGTGTTTCATTACGTCGCCGTCCATCTGGGCGACATCGCGCACAACGCGCGCGACGTCGACTTCGCGATGCGCTGGGGCTTCGGCTGGAGCGCCGGCCCGTTCGAAACCTGGCAGGGCGCCGGCTGGCAGCAGGTCGCCAGCTGGTTGCGCGAGGACATCGCGGCCGGCCGTGCGATGTCGGATGCGCCGCTGCCGGCCTGGGTGTTCGAACGCCACGGCGTGCACGAAGCGGCCGGTTCGTGGTCGGCCTCGGCCGCGAAACTGGAGGCGCGCAGCGTATCGCCGCGCCAGCTCTTCCCCGAGCGCGTGCTGGCCGAAGTGCCGCGCGCGACGCACACCGTGTGGGAAGGCGAGGAGGTGCGGCTGTGGACGCTGGACGACGCCGACGGCGAGCGGGTGCCGGTGCTGTCCTTCAAGAGCCGCATGTCCTGCGTCGGGCCGAAGGTGCTCGATGGCATCCGCGAAGCGATCGCGCGCGCCGAACGCGATTTCGACGGCCTGGTGATCTGGCAGCCGCAAGGGCCGTTCTCGGTCGGCGCCAATCTGAAGCAGATCCGCCCGGTGCTCGAAGCGGGCGACTTCGTGACGCTGGAACGCGTGATCAACGACTTCCAGCAGGCATCGATGGCGATCAAGTACGCCCAGGTGCCGGTGATCACCGCGGTGCAGAGCATGGCGCTCGGTGGCGGCTGCGAATTCGTCATGCATTCACCGCGCGCGGTGGTGGCGCTGGAAAGCTATATCGGCCTGGTCGAAGCGGGCGTGGGCCTGATCCCGGCTGGCGGCGGCTGCAAGGAATTCGCCATCCGCGCCGCCCGTGCGGCCGAGGCTTCGGCGACGAAGGACCCGATGAATTTCCTGCAGTCCGTGTTCCAGACCATCGCCATGGCGAACGTATCGAAGAGCGCGCGCCATGCGCAGGAACTGGGCCTGCTGAAGCAGGACGACGTGGTCGTCATGCACGCCAGTGAGCTGCTGCACGTGGCCCGTCGCAACGCGGTGGCGATGGCCGACAGCGCCTGGCGGCCGCCGCTGCCGGCGGTCGATATTCCGGTGGCCGGCCGCAGCGGCATCGCCACGCTGGACATGATGCTGGTGAACATGCGCGAGGGCGGCCTGATTTCCGCGCACGACTACCGCGTCGCCCACGCATCGGCGACCGCGCTGTGCGGCGGTGACATCGAGACCGGCGCGCGGGTGAACGAACAGTGGCTGCTCGAAGTCGAGCGCGCGCTGTTCGTCGATCTGCTGAAGACGAAGGAAACACAGGCGCGCATCGCGCACATGATGGACACCGGCAAGCCGCTGCGGAACTGACGGGAGATTCGCGATGAAACAGATACAGGATGCCTACATCGTCGCCGCCAAACGCACGGCGGTGGCGAAGAAGGGCGGCGCCTTCCGCCACGTGCGGCCGGACGACATGCTGGCGCATGCACTGCGCGGCGTGGTCGAGTCGGTGCCCGAGTTCGACCTGAACGACATCGGCGACGTGGTGGTCGGCTGCGCGATGCCGGAAGCCGAGCAGGGCATGAATGTCGCCCGCATCGGCCTGCTGCTGGCCGGTTTCCCGGTGTCGGTGCCGGGCGTCACGGTGAACCGCTTCTGCGCCAGCGGGCTCAACGCGGTGGCTGACGCGGCGTTGAAGATCATGACCGGCCAGTGCGACATCGCCATCGGCGCGGGCACCGAGTCGATGACGGTAATGCCCACCATGATGGGCAACAAGGTGACGGTGAATCCGCGCGCCTTCGAGTCGCCGGAGAACGTGGCCATTGCCTACGGCATGGGCCTCACCGCCGAGAAGGTGGCGCACAAGTACGCGGTGTCGCGCGAGGACCAGGACGCCTTCGCGCTCGCGTCACACCAGAAGGCGCTGGCGGCAATCGCTGCCGGCCGTTTCGCCGGTGAGATCCTGCCCTACACGGTGCGCAGCCATCTGCCCGATCTGGCGAGCAATACGGTGCGCATCGTCGAGCGCGTGTTCGATACCGACGAAGGCCCGCGCGCCGATTCCAGCACCGAAGGTCTGGCGAAGCTGCGGCCGGTGTTCGCCGCGCGCGGCTCGGTCACCGCAGGCAACAGTTCGCAGATGTCGGACGGCGCGGCGGCGGTGCTGCTGATGTCGGAGGCGGCGGTGCAGCGCACCGGTGCGACGCCGATCGCGCGCTTCCGCAGCTTCGCGGTGGCCGGCGTGCCGCCGGAAATCATGGGCGTCGGCCCGGTCGAGGCAATTCCGCGCGCACTGAAACAGGCCGGCATGGCGCAGGCCGATATTGACTGGATCGAACTGAACGAGGCCTTCGCCGCCCAGGCGCTGGCCGTCATGCGCACGCTCGATCTCGACCCGTCGAAGGTGAATCCGCTGGGCGGCGCCATCGCGCTCGGCCATCCGCTGGGCGCCACCGGCGCTATCCGCACCGCCACCGTCATCGCGGCGATGCAGCGTGGTGAGGCACGCACCGGCATGGTGACCATGTGCATCGGCACCGGCATGGGTGCGGCCGGCATATTCGAGAAGGTGTGAGCGGAACATCGACGGCACCGGTGTGAAGGCCCTGTCGCGGCCAAGGCCGCTCTCACAGGAGGCCTCGGCAACGACCCGCGCCGATGATTCTGTGGGAGCGGCCTTGGCCGCGACGCAGCGCTGGCAGGCCGCGGGCTTCGGTCCAGGTCGCCATCGCGAGCAAGCTCGCTCCCACAGGACCGCGGCTCCGGCGGTGGGCGGTGACTGCTCTATTGTGGGAGCGGCCTTGGCCGCGACGCGGCGTCGGCCGGCCGCAGACTTCGGTCCAGGCCGCTATCGCGAGCAAGCTCGCTCCCACGACACCCCGGATCCTCCGGCGCGCGTTGAATGCTCTCTTGTGGGAGCGACCGTTGGTCGCGAGGCGGCTGTGGCGGACTGCAGGCTTCAGTTCAGGCTTCCGCCGGCGGTATAAGCTCGCGCCTTCCTCCTTGAGACTGTCCTGCAGATGACATCCAACGATTCCGGCCACATCCTGAGCACGCTCGAACGTGGCGTCGCCACGCTTACCATGTCGCGCCCGTCGCGGCGCAACGCCTACACGACGGCGATGATGCAGTCATTGCGCGAGGCGGTGGAGCGGGCGCTGCCCGACCCAGAGTGCCGCGTGCTATTGCTGCGCGGCGACGGGGCAAGCTTCAGTGCCGGCGGCGACGTGCATGAGTTTTCGCAAAGTCTGCCGCTGGACGCTCCGGCGCGCCTGGCGACCTTTCGTGCCCTGGTCGAGAACTGGGTCAACCCGGTCATCCTCGCGCTGCGTCATGCACACCAGCCGGTAGTGGCCGCGGTGCGCGGCGACTGCGTCGGCTATGGACTGTCGCTGATGCTGGCATCCGACATCGCCATCGCGGCCGACGACACGGTGTTCAGTACCGCCGGCATCGGACTCGCGCAGCCGGGTGCCGGCGGTCAGTCGCACTTCCTGGTGCGTGCTCTCGGCGAGCGCCGGGCGCGCGAGCTGATGTGGAGCGCGCGCCGTTTCGACGCGCACGAGGCGAAGGCGCTGGGGCTGGTCGAGCGCGTGGTGACGGTGGCGGAGTTCGACGACGCGGTCGAAGCCGAGGTCGAACGACTGGCGAGCGGGCCGCGCCACGGCTGGGCGGAAATAAAGCGACTTCTGAATACGTCGGGGCAGCCGCTGGCGCAGCAACTGGCCGACGAAGCCGCCGCCTTCGGGCGCTGCGCCGCGACCCAGGATTTCGCCGAAGCGGTGACCGCCTTCATCGCACGGCGCACGCCGAAATTCGAGGGGCGCTGAAGACACGCGTCGGGGGCGCCGCGCGTCATCGCGGGCGCGGGTCGATGCCTCTCAAGATTTCCTTGCTGCGACATTTGTAGCGCATTTTTTTCGAGACAGCTGTCTCATCCACCCGCCTCCGACTGTCTCAGGGACGACCTCCTGAAAACGGCGGGTCGGCGTCCCGTTCGCCGGATAGCGCCGCCTGTTCCCGATTTCCGCCGTAACCGATCTGGCACCTCCTCAGTGGCACGAATGCTGCAGGCGTATGCCTGCGTGTGTCATCGGAACGCAGGAAGTTCCGCAGGTACCGGCCGATAAAAACCGGGCCGGTGACCGGGCATGCGCATCCACAACAACGGAGGAAGCCTGATGAACAAGCACAACGGCCGCGCACTGCGGCCCGGCGCATTGAGTTCGGTTGCAGGGAGTCTGCTGGCAGCGCTGCTGCTCACCCCGATCGTCGTCCACGCTGAGGATCCGGAGCCCCCGCTCGGCATCAACGTGCTCGAAGCCACTTTCAAGTGGCGCCCGAACTACGTCAGCGACGACATGCTCATCCACGCCGACAAGGACGCCAACAACTGGCTGCACTACGGCAAGGACTACCAGGGCACGCGCTTCTCGCAACTGCGCCAGGTGACCCAGGACAACGTGAAGAAGCTGGTGCCGAAGTGGAACCTGTCCTTCGGCGTCAATGATGCGCAGGACAGCCAGACCACGGTGGTGAATGGCCGCATCTACGTGACCGCCAGCCAGAACAAGGTGTTCTCGATCGATGGCCTGACCGGCCGCATGATCTGGAAGTACGAGCGCTCGCTGCCGGGCGACCTCGGCCCGCGCCTGTGCTGCGAGGCGGTGAACCGCGGCGTGGCCGTGTACAAGGACATGGTCTACATGGCGACGCTGGACACTCACGTCGTCGCGCTGAACAACACGACCGGCAAGGTGGTGTGGGAGAAGAAGCTGGGCGACTACACGACCGGCGAGATCTACACCTCGATGCCGCTGGTGGCCGACGGCAAGATCGTGGTCGGCAACTCGGGCGGCGACGTCGGCGGCAACGTCGGCAAGATCACCGCGCTCGATCCGGATACTGGCGAAATCGTGTGGCAGACGACTACCCGGCCGACCGACGCCAACGATCCGAACGCCAAGACCTGGGCCAACGACTCGTGGCGCACGGGGGGCTCGTCGGCATGGCTGACCGGCAACTACGATGCGAAGACCAACACCATCTACTGGGGTGTCGGCAACCCGACGCCGGACTTCGATCCGAGCGTGCGCAAGGGCGACAACCTGTACAGCAACTCGACGCTGATCATGGATGCGCGTACCGGCAAGATCAAGAACCACTTCCAGTACACGCCGAACGACGCCTGGGACTACGACGGCAATAACGAAACCATCCTGGTGGACGACGAGAAGGGCCGCAAGGTGTGGCTGCACGGCGACCGCAACGGTCACCTGTACTCGATCGACCGCACCACCGGCAAATGCAACTGGGTGGTGCCGATCGCGCGTGTGAACTGGGTCAAGAGCTGGGGCGACAACTGCCGGCCCATCGTGAATCCGGACAAGGTGCCGGGCTACGACAAGATCGTGAAGGACATCGCGCCGATTCTCGACGGCGGCAAGGAATGGCACCCGGCGGCCTACAGCCCGCAGACCAAGCTGCTCTACGTGCCCTACATCGACAGCTCGATGGACATCCAGGCCAAGAAGATGGAATGGAAGCGCGGCGAGTGGTTCCTGTCGTCCAAGGTGCTGAAGGCCAATCCCTACACCGGTGGCATCAAGGCGTTCAACGCCACCACCGGCGAACTGGTGTGGCAGCGTCCGCAGAGCACGCCGGCCACCAGCGGCATGCTGGCCACCGCCGGTGGTGTGGTGTTTGCCGGCGACGCCGAGGGCTGGTTCCACGCGATGCGCGACGACACCGGCGAGGCACTGTGGCGCTTCAACGTCGGCACTGGCATCCACGGCAACCCGACCACCTTCACCGTCGACGGCAAGCAGTACGTGGCCATCGTGTATGGCCCGGGCGGCGGCAGCCTGTGGCCGCTGGTGTATGACGAGCTGTTCAAGCACCAGAACCGCGGCGGCGGCATGATGATCTTCGGCCTCGCCGAGTAATGGAGCCGGGGCGCCCGCAAGGGCGCCCCGTATCGTCATGACGAAGTCCACCGTATTCCGCACCGCCGCCTGCGCGCTCGCATTGGCGCTGTCCTCCGTCGTGCATGCAGCGCCGCTGACCGCCTGCGTGGTCGACGGCAACGAACCGTTCTCGTCCAGCGCGGGCGGTGCCCGCGGCCTCGACGTCGAGGTCGTGCAGGCGCTGTCGGCGAAGCTCGGTCGCGAACTGAAGCTGAACTGGATCGTCGTGCCGTCGCGCGGCGGCATCGGGCGCGCACTGAAGCAGTCGATACAGGCGGGCGCCTGCGACCTGTTCGTCGGCCTGCCGGAAACCGAGGGTGGTGGTGAGGACCTGGCCGAACGCGGCCTGGTCGCCTCGACGCCCTATGTGTCGGTCGGCTACGTGCTGGTCGCCCCGACGGCAGGCAAAGTGAAGTCGCTGTCCGATATGGGCAAGGCCAGGGTCGGCGCCGTCACCGCGACGCCAGCCGACCTGCATCTGCTGGCCGGTGGCTACAACCGCACGCCTTACGGCAATCACCGGCAGTTGATGGAGGCGCTCGCGCGCGGCGAGATCGCTGGCGCACTGGTGTGGGCCGGCCGCCTGGCTGACGCTCCGCCGCCGGACGGCATCGGCGTACGTCAGGTGCTGACCGAACCGTCGCTGACCACCCGGTTCGTCATCGCCAGCCGGCGCGCCGACGCGGCGCTCGGCGGCGAGGTGAACGACGCGCTGGCGGCGCTCAAGGCCGACGGCACGCTGGACGCCATCGCGCGCCGGGCCGGCTTCCCGTGATCCACCGACGCTGGCGGCTCGCCGCCGGCGCCACCGCATTCGAATGGAGTTGCAGATGTTTCGTGTCATCGCAGCGAGCCTGCTGCTCGCCGGCCTGATCGCCGGAGCGCAGGCCGACGACGCCATCCCGGCCACCAATCCGCTGGCCAACGACCCGGAAGCTGCGAAAGCGGGCGAAGAGCTGTTCGGCCGCAACTGCCAGCAGTGCCACAACTCGCGCGGCAAGGGCGGCAAGGGCCCGCAGCTGGTCAAGGGCGCCTGGGGACCGGGCGGTGCCAACACCGATGGCTACATGTACGGAATCATCGCCAACGGCCGCCCGAACACGCAGATGGGCGGCTTCGGTCCGGCGCTGAGGCAGCAGGAGATCTGGCAGATCGTCGCCTTCCTGCGCGAGGAAGCAAAGCGGGTCAAGGCGGCCGAGAAGGCCAAGGCCGGCGCCGAGGACGACCTCTGGTTCTGATTCACCGTCCGGCGGCGCCTGTCGCGGCCGGACCCACCGCATTTCCGATGGAGCACATTTCATGACCTACCCCCTGACACGCGCGGCCGCGCGATACGCCATCGCGCTCACGCTGACGCTCGGCGCTGCACAGGCGCTGGCTTTTGGTCCCGGAGGTCCCGGCGGCGGCAGTTCGCCTGCAGCCAGCGACGCCAGCGCCGGAGAGGAGCTGTTTGGCCGCAACTGCCAGCAATGCCACAACTCACGTGGCAAGGGCGGCAAGGGCCCGCAGCTGGTCAAGGGCGCCTGGGGCCCGGGCGGCGCGAACAGCGACGACTACATGTTCAAGATCATTTCCGAAGGCCGGCCGAACACCCAGATGGGCGGCTTCGGCCCGGCGCTCAAGCCGGAAGAGATCCGCCAGATCATCGCCTTCCTGCGCGAAGAGGCGAAGCGCGTGCAGGTCGCCGACAAGAAGGCGGCCGCGGCCGACGAAGAAAACTGGTTCTGAGCCTGTCACACCACAACAAGGAGAACACGATATGAAAACACGCATCACCGCAGCGCTCGCCTTCGCCCTCGCGGCGGGCAGCGCACACGCACAGACCGCGCAGCCGGCGCTCGACCTGACCACCGCCAAGGCGATTGCCGAGGGCTGCGAAAAGTACGCCGCCAGCAAGGGCTGGCGCATGATTACCGCGGTGCATGACAGCGCCGGCAACCCGAAGTACTTCAGCCGGATGGACGGCAGCATCCTGATCAGCGTGCAGGTCGCGCAACTGAAGGCCGACACGTCGGCCAGCCTGCCGGTGTCCACCCGTCAGTTCCGCGATCTGGCGAAGGGCATTCCGGGCGCGGAAGTGCTGCCGCGCACCACTTCCATCATCGGTGGCTTGCCCATCATGACGTCGAAGGGTGTGCACATCGGTGGCGTCGGCGTCAGCGGCGGCAGCGAGGCAGAGGACGAGGAGTGCGCGCAGAAGGGTCTGGAGGCGGCAAAGCACCTGCTCTGAACGCGGTGGCCGGTCGGCGCGTGAAATGTAAAATTTTTTGCGCCGACGGCCTCCGGCCCCTTCAGTTCCACGCGGATAAATCGTTAAACCCGTTTCGGGTAGCCGATCAACGCCTTACGCCGTGTCGGAACAACAATGAATACCAGAGCCGCCAGCCCCATCGAAGACGCCGTGAAGACCGGCGATGCTGCGACCACACTCCAGGACGTGCTGTTCAAGGACATCGGCCTCAAGGTCGGTGACCGCATGGTGATCGAACCGCCGGCCAAGCTCGGCGACCAGCCGGGCGTGGTCAAGCTGATCGGCTGGGTGAACGAGCTGAGCGTGCTGGTGACGATGCCGGATACGCGCCCCTGGGCCGGCCCGCCGATCGAAGGTGACGCCATCAGCGTGCGCGCCTTCTCCGGTCGCCATGCCTATGGTTTCAGCACCGTCGTCGGCAAACGTTCGGTGCGCCCCTTCGAATACCTGCATCTCGAGTTCCCGCGCCGCATTTCGATGCGGCAGATCCGCAACGCCGAGCGCATCGCCACCTCGATCAGCGCCCGCGTGATGGACACCGACGAGCCGGTGCCCACGGTGGTGACCAACCTCAGTGCCACCGGCGCCGAAGTGCGTGTCTGGCAACCCGGCCGCGAGGTCGGCGACAAGGTGTCGCTGGAGTTGATCCTCGATATCCACAAGGTGCGCACCCGCGTCGTCGTCAGCGGCCACATCCGCAATCGCCACGAAGTACCCGACACCGGCGAGCCCGCCTATGGCGTCGAATTCGACGACATCAACGCGCAGACTTCGGTGTTCCTGAAGAGCTACGTCTACCAGAATCTGGTCGAACAGCCACACCGGCGGCTGTAGTCGCGGATCGGGCTGCAGGGCTTCGATACAGGTGGCTATCGCGAGCAAGCTCGCTCCCACAAAAGCCCGGCTCCGGTTCAGGCTGCAGGTCTGGCGCCCCTCCCTGTGGGAGCGGCCTTGGCCGCGATGCGGCCGCTGCAAACTACGGGCTTCGATACAGGCGGCTGTCGCGAGCAAGCTCGCTCCCACAAAAGCCCGGCTCCGGCTCGGGTCGCGGGTCAGGCGCCCTTCCCTGTGGGAGCGGCCTTGGCCGCGACAGGGCCTTTGACCCGCGGCTCCGGCGAACCCTTGCAAGCGCCCGCGGTCAGCCCCATATCGACGGTTCGCACAGACAGGGGCGCCCACGCATGTACACCGATCCATCCTCCCGGCGCCTGCACGGCCGGCAGATCCACATCCAGCCCAAGGGCTTCTTCGGCAAGCTGTTCGCGGTCATTGCCGCCGGAGGCCTGCTGGTGCTCGGCCTCATGTTCTCGGTGGTGGTCGTCGCCGTGGCGGTGGTCGGCGGCCTGCTGTTCTGGGGATGGATGTGGTGGAAGACGCGCGAACTGCGTCGGCGCATGCGCGAACAGATGGACAACCCGATGCAGACGCCCTTCGGCGACGTGCCGGCCAGCGGTGGCCGCGTCATCGAAGGCGAGGTCATCCGCAGCGAGCAGGATTCGACCGGCCGCTGATTCCGGCCTTTCAGTTGGACGCAGACGCCCGGCTTGTCCTGCGTCAAGTCTTAAGGTCTATCGAGGATATATGTTTGCAGCCGTCAACCTGACGGACCGCGAACATGGCCATCCTGCTTTCCATCGACGAACCGGCGACCAGCCCGGCGCACGCGCCCTCGGCCGACGCCTTCCTCGAAATGGGGTTCCGCCCGCTCTACCTGGCTGGCGCGCTGTGGGCACTGGTTGCCGTGGCGCTATGGATATTTGCGCCGCAGCTGGCGGGCGGCACGCTGGGCGGCTTGGCCTGGCACGCGCATGAAATGCTGTGGGGCTTCGTTGCCACCATCGCGGTCGGCTTCCTGATGACGGCCGGTGGCGCCTGGACTGGCATCAACCCGATCGAAGGGCGCGCACTGGCCGTGCTGTGCCTGCCGTGGATGGTGGCACGCGCCGCCTTCCTGCTGCCGGGCGACGCCGCCTTCCTGGTCGGCGCACTGGCCGACGTCGCCTTCTTCGCGCTGGCCGCGGCTGCGCTCGGGCGTTCGGTGCTGCTGTCGCGCAATACCCGCAACTACGCCGTGCCCTTCATGCTGCTGGCACTCGGCGCGACCGACGCTGCCTTCCTGATCGCCGCCCGCGCCGGCGACTACGGCACGCTGATGCAGCACTTCAACGCCGGCCTGCTGGTGATGGCGCTGCTCACGCTGCTGGTCGCCCGGCGCGTCATTCCCTTCTTCGCCATGCGCGCGGTGCCCGGCCTGACCGTGCCCACCCATCTGAAAAGCGGCATGGCGCAGCTGATTGCGAGTGCGCTGGCGGTGCTCGGTCTGCTCGCCGGCTGGCCGCTCGTGCAGGCGGCCGCGCTGGCCGCGGCGGGCGGCATCGCGCTCGTGCAGTGGGCGAGTTGGAAGCCGTGGCGCGTGCTGCACAAGCCGCTGCTGTGGATTCTGTACGTCGGCTACGTGTCGCTCGGCGCCGGTCTGCTGCTGGCGGCAGCACGTGCTGCCGGCGCCGGTCTGCCGGCCGCGCTGCACGTGCATGTGATCGCGATGGGCGGCTTTTCGGTGCTCATCATCGGCATGATCACGCGCACCGCGCTCGGTCACCTCGGCCGGCCGCTCGAAACAGACCGCAGCATGGTCACCGCCTACGCGCTGGTGATCGCCGCCGCCGTGCTGCGGCTGGCCGCACTGCACCCTTCGGCCGCATCGGTGCATCTGCTGCACCTGGCCGCGACCGCGTGGGCGCTCGCCTTCGCGCTCTACCTGTGGCGCTTCTTCCCGATGATGATCCGCCCACGGCCGGACCGCGCCGGCCCGGCCGTGCAGCCGGTTTCCATCACGCCCCGCCGGAGCTGAACATGCGCCTGACGACGATGACCGACTACGCGCTGCGCCTGCTGATGCACGTGGGGCAGCATCCGGAACGGCTGTGCACCATCGCCGAGGTGGCGCAGGCCTACGGCATTTCCGAGGCCCACCTGATGAAGGTGACGCACCAGCTGGCGCTTGCCGGCTGGCTCGAGACGATACGCGGCAAGGGCGGCGGCATGCGGCTGGCACAGGCGCCGGCCGATATCCGCCTCGGTGCGGTCGTGCGCAGCGTCGAGCCGGATTTCCGCCTGGTCGAATGTCTGACCGACACGCCGCGTACCGGCTGCACGCTCGAAGGACGCTGCCGGCTCACCGCCATCGTCGATGGCGCGCTGCGGGCCTTTCTCGCTCACCTCGACGGTCATACGCTGGCCGATCTGCTGGCGCAGTCGCCGGGCAGCTTCGCGCCACTCAGGAGGGTTTCATGACCGCGAACATCCCGACCATTGAGGCACTGCGCGCCGCGCTGCACACGGTGCCCGACCCGGAGCTGGCGGAAAGCATCGTCGACCTCGGCCTGCTCAAACACATCGACATCGGCGACGGCCGCGTAGACGTCGTGCTCATTCCCACCAGCGCGACCTGCCCGATGGGCGAGGTGCTGATCGAGGACGCGACCGCTGCACTGCGCGCCGCCTGCCCGCCTGGCTGGATGGTCAAGGTCGAGTTCGACTGGGACACCGAGTGGCATCCGGGCCGCATGAGTCCGGCATTGCAGCTACGCTTCGGCTGGTAAGACACCCCGATCATCCACGGAGCCTTCCGCATGCAGATTTCCACCTTTGACGACCTGCTCGCCGCCGCACGCCAGCAGCCAGAGCCGCAGCGCCTGCTGCTGGTGTTCGCCCGAGCCGAACTGCCGGACGGCGTCTCCGCGGCCGAGCGCGCCCGCTTCGAGGCGGGGCAGGGCGGGGCGCTGGTGCCTCAGGTCTGCGTCGACAAGTCGCCGCACGAACTGCAGGACTTCGCGGCGCTGATCGAAGAGTCGCAGCTGTTTGCGCCGGACTGGGCCATTGCCTTCGTCGCTGCGCTGTCTGGCCGCGACGGCCAGCCGCCGACGGCGGCCGACGTCGACCGCGCGCTCGACCGCATGGTCGAGTCGATCAAGGCCGGCCGGCTCGACGGCCTGATGCCGGTCGACCGCCACGGTCGCGCGGTGCGGCTGGGATGAAACCGGCGCGCTCGCCGCTGTGGGGCAGGGCGGTCGCCGCCTGCGCGCTGCTGGCGGCGTTCGCGTTGCTGTCCGGCATGACCGGCGGTCTGGCGCGCCTCGGGGTGCCGCTGCCCCCAATGCCGGCGCCGGTGCACGGCGCGCTGATGCTGTGCGCGTTCTTCGGCACCCTGATCGCACTCGAACGCGCGGTCGCGCTGCAGCGACTGACCGGCCTGCTGGCGCCGCTGCTGGCAGGTATCGGCGGCGTGCTGGCGCAGGTGCCGGTGTTGCTGCCGCTGGCCCAGGTCTGCTGGGCGGCCGCAGCGGCCGGCCTTGTCGCCCTCTATATCTATGCGGGCGTCACCCGTGCCTGGTCGCTGCACCTGCTGGTCGAAGCCGGTGGCGCGGTGTGCTGGCTGATCGGCGTCCTGCTGTGGATGCTGCACGGCGACCTCGGCGCGCTGACCCGCGGTGGCGTCGGCTTCCTCGTACTCACCATCGCCGGCGAACGGCGCGAACTGACGCAGATGGTGCGCCTGCCGCCGCTGGCGCGCCGGCTGTTCGTCGCCGCAGTGCTGCTGATTGCGCTCGGTGTCAGCGGATTGCTGCCCTTCTCGCTGTGGACGGGCTGCGCGCTGCTGGCTGTCTGGCTGCTGTGCTGGGACATCGCGCCGCGCGCCTGGCGCGCGGCCGGTTGGCCCGGTCATACGGCCCAGTGCCTGACTGTAGGTTATCTGTGGCTGCTGGTGGGGGCGCTGCTCGGGCTGTACGGGGAACTGTCGGTTGACGCCGCTGCGGTCGCCGCGACCGGACTGCACGCAGTGCTGCTCGGTTTCGTGTTCGCTATGGTGTTCGGCCACGCGCCTATCATCCTGCCGGCGCTGCTGCGACTGCGGCCGGTCTACACCGGTCTCGCGCGCCTGCCACTGTGGCTGCTTGCAGCCAGTCTGGCGCTGCGCATTGTCGCGGTGGGCGTCGGGCGGCATGATGCACTGATGGTCGCCGGCGCCGGTCACGCGCTGGCCATCCTGCTGTTTGCCGTCGTCATGCTGCGTGCGGTGAGTGCAGGTCTACACAGGAAGGAGATGCCCGCATGAGCACCCCGGACAATCTGGCCGCCTGGCGGCGTGCCGAACGGCAGCGCCTGCTGGCCGAGAGAGAGGCGGTCGATCCGGCACAGCGCATGGCGCGCAACGTCGAAATCACCGGCTATCTGGAAGCCGGCTTTCCGCTGCTGCAGCACATGACGGTCGGCTTCTGCTGGCCCTTCCGCGGCGAATTCGACGCGCGCCATCTGCTGCGCTCGCTGCGCGTGCAGGGTGCGCGCGGTGCGCTGCCCGAAGTGGTCGAGCGCAAGGCGCCGCTGGTGTTCCGCGAATGGTGGCCCGGTGTGGCGACCACGCCCGGCGTGTACGACCTGCCGGTGCCCGACGACACCAATGTCGTGCAGCCGCACGCGCTGCTGATTCCACCGGTCGGTTTCGACGCGCGCGGCTACCGTCTCGGCTACGGTGGCGGTTTCTTCGACCGCACGCTGGCGGCCTGCGCGGTGCAGCCGCTGAAGATAGGCGTGGCCTTCGAACTGTCACGCATCCCCACCATCCACCCGCAGCCGCACGATATTCCGATGGATTTCATCGTGACCGAAGCGGGCATTTTCGAAGTCGGCGTCGACGGTCTGCACGAGATCGACGTCGAAGCCTGTGCACAGCGCGCGCACGCGCTGGTCGCCAGCCGCATCCTGCGCTGAACAACGGAGACCCACCCAGATGTCCGCACCTGCTGTCGCCGTCGAATCCCCTTTCGCGTCGCGCCTGGCCGCGCTGCTCGCCACGCTGGAGCGTGGTCTGGTCGAGCGCCGCCACGTCGTGCGCCTGGCGCTGCTGGCTGCGCTGGCCGGCGAGCATACGCTGCTGATCGGCCCGCCGGGCACGGCCAAGAGCGAACTGGCGCGTCGTCTGCACCGCGCCTTCCGCGACGCCCGCTACTTCGAGCGCCTGCTCACCCGCTTTTCGGTACCGGAGGAGCTGTTCGGCCCGCTGTCCATCCGCGCGCTCGAAGAGGACCGCTACGAGCGCCACACCGACGGTTTCCTGCCGGACGCCACCATCGCCTTCATCGACGAGGTGTTCAAGGCCAACAGCGCCATCCTGAACGCGCTGCTGACGCTGCTGAACGAGCGCGAGTTCGACAACGGCGCCGGCCGTCAGTTGTGCCCGCTGGTGAGCGTGATCGGCGCCACCAACGAAGTGCCGGACGACGAGGTGGGTGAGGCCTTCTTCGACCGCTTCCTGCTACGTGTGCCGGTCGGTCGCGTCAGCGCCGATGGCTTTGCCGCGCTGCTCGAAGCGGGTTGCGCCGACGAATGGACGCCGCCGGACGAGGCGCTCGCGCTCGGCGACGAAGACCTCGGCGCGGTGTCGCTGGCGGCGCACGCAGTCGCGCTGTCGGCGCGCGTGGTCGGCGTGCTGGCCGATCTGCGCGCGCAACTGGCGGAACAGGGCACCTATGTGTCGGACCGTCGCTGGGTGAAGACGGTGTGGCTGCTGCGCGTGGCCGCGGCCGCCGAGGGCCGCGCCGAGGTCGGGCTGTGGGACCTGCTGCTGCTGCCCGCCTGCGTCGCGCCCGACGCCGAACGCCAGGCCGAGGTCGCCGACTGGCTGCATGCGCGCCTCGGTGTGCGCGAGGCCTACGCGCCGCCGCGGCTCACCCGCGTCGTGCAGGCCTTCCAGGCGCAGCTCGAAACCGAGCAGAACGCGAACGACCTCGACTACGACGAATCCGGCCGGCTGCGCTTCTCTCCGTCGGAAGTCGGCACAGAGAAGGCCGAGGAACTGGCCGGCGAGATCGGCGACGCCAAGGGCGGCGCGGGAGCGCTGCGTATGAGCTACAGCCGCCGCCGTCGCTACGGCCCGGCGCACATCGCCGCGCGCACCGCGCAGATCGACGACCTGCTCGCGCGCATCGCCGCCTACGCGGAAGAACTGGCGGCCGAACGCGCCAGCCTCGCCGTCACCCGCGCCCGCACGCTGTGGCTGGACGAAGCGCTGCTCGCCCGTGTCGATGCCCACCTGGCGGCGACCGCTTCGCTGATCGCCGAACTGGCCGAGCGCGCGCGCGACGCGCGCCGCGGTTTCGAGAACCTGCCGCGGCTGTCCGCCGACGAGGCCGTGCGCTACGCCGACGTGCCGGAGCCGGTCACGCACGAGCCACTGGTGTGAGCACGCAGACGCCGCTGCTGTTCCAGTCGCGCGAGGCGCGGCTGGCCGCACTCGACGCGCTGCCGCGCACACTGTGGCTGGGTGCGCTGACGCAGGCGCAGGGCCGGCTCGAACCGCGGTTGGCGGCACTGGTGGCGCTGCGCGCCGCGCTGATCGGCGGCCGCGTGCCGCCGGCCGTCGATTGGTGCTGGCCGACGCCGGATCTGATCGCCGCGCTGTGCGAAACCCTCGCCGAACTCGATCTGCCGGCCTACTGCACCGGCCGCCAGGAACTGACGGACGTGGTCGTGCAGAGCCTGCTGTTCCATCTCGACTTCATCCCCGATTACCGCGACCGTGGCGCTTCCGAGGCGCGCGCCACGCGCATGGCGATCGAGGCTTTCGGTTCCGACTGGCAGAACCGTCGCGGCCAGATGGACGAACTGATGGAGGTGTTCGGCAAGCTGCCGGACGACGGCAAGAACGCGCGCTGGGACCTGCTGCCCGGCCTGCTGAAATCCGAAGGCTGGCGCGAGGTGCTGCGCATCCGCCGCCTGCTCGAACGGCTGCCCGAACTCGCCGAATGCATACGCCGGCTCGGCCGCGCGCGGCCATTCGAAGAACGCGACGACGCCAGTCGCAGTCAGGTCGAGGTGATGGACAGCGCGGTCGCGCGCCGAACCGAACAGCGCACCGTGCGCGTGCCCGACATGCCGGGCGAGACGCGCGGCGTGCATCGCGCCGACCGCATCGCCCGCATGCTGCCGGCCGAATCGGTGCTGCTCGGCCATCCGGCGCTGCGCCTGGTGTGGCACGCCCGCCGCGCCGAGCGCACGCTGCTGTGCTACGAGGACGACGACCGCATGACCGAGGTGCGCCACATCGACGCGCCGGTGCTGCGGCCGCGGCCCGATCCTCAGCCGGACCGGCGGCTGGAAATGGGGCCGTTGCTGGTCTGCGTCGACACCTCCGGCTCGATGCAGGGTGGCGCCGGCGAAGTCGCCAAGGCTGTCGTGCTCGAAGCGGTGCGCACGGCGCACACGCAGGGCCGCGCCTGCCACGTGTTCGCCTTCGGCGGTGCGGGTGAGGTGGTGGACATGCAGATCGGCGTCGACGCCGACGGCATCGGCCGGCTCATCCACTTCCTCGGCCAGGGCTTCAAGGGCGGCACCGACATCTGCGGCCCGCTGGAAAAATCCATCGCCTGCCTCGAACAGGCGGCCTGGCAGATGGCCGACCTGCTGATCGCCTCCGACGGCGAATTCGGCGCCACGCCCGAGCTGGTTGCCCGGCTCGACGACGCCAAGCGCGCGCTCGGCCTGCGCGTGCAGGGCGTGCTGATCGGCGACCGCGAAACGATAGGCTTCCTCGAAGTGGCCGACCACATCCACCCGGTGCGTGACTGGCGCCGTTACGGCGACGGCGCGCGCGGCAGCGATTCGCCGGTGCATACCCACCGCCTCACCGCACTCTACTTCCCGGGCGCGCTGCGCACCGCCGAGAACCGCGACGCCACCGTCAGCGGCGAAATCGCATCGGCTGCCGTGCGCGCCGGCCTGCGGCGCGGCCAGCCCCTGCCTGCCGATCTGTTGCCACCCGAACCTTCGTCCGACGACCCGACATCATGAGCTTTGCCACCGATTACCTCGCCCAGATCGAACGCATCGCCGAGCGCATGCCGCTGCCGCGCGTGCGCGCCCTGCACCTGCCGCCGTCACGGCCGGACGAACCCTGCCGCGACGGCCAGAGCGGCCACGCACGGGGCGAGTTCTGCGCGCTGGAACTGGAGGACGGCAGCATCGGCCTCTCCTACGTGCTGCTCGACGACACACTTGTGCGCCTGCGCAGCGGCCCCGGCCTCGATGACCTGAAGGGCGCCGACGCGCTGGCACTGGCGCGCCGTTACGTGAGCGGGCAGGGCGTCGATCGCACACTGGGCTTCGTCTGCGCCAACGCGATCACCCGCTGCCTGTTCGATCGCGCCGGCTACCGGCCGGATGGCAGCAGCGACTCGATCGGCCAGATGGACCCGCAGCCGGGGGAGGCCATCGGCATGATCGGCCTGTTCGGTCCGCTGGTGGAGCGCATCGTCGCCGCTGGCGCCCGGCTTACCGTGATCGAACTGGATGAGAGCGCGGTCGGCGAGCGAGAGGGCTGGCGCGTCACCACCGACGCCGCCGCGCTCGAAAGCTGCGGCAAGGTGCTGTCCACCAGCACGCTGCTGCTCAACGACACGCTGGACCGCATGCTCGCCCACTGCCGCGCCGCCCGCTGGTTCGCCATGGTCGGCCCCAGCGCCGGCTGCCTGCCCGACGCCTTGTTCGCGCGCGGCGTGACCCTGCTCGGCGGCAGCTGGGTCGAGGACCGCGCAGCCTTCATCGACGGACTCACTTCGGGCGACAAGGACAACCGGAAGGGTCGCAAGTCGACCAGCAAGTTCGCGCTGACGAAGGAGGGGTGGCCGGGGTTTGAGGTGTTGCTGGAGCAGGTGGGCGGATGAGGTCTGTCCTTGCCCGAGCGGAGGCTCGAACTTCCGTTGGCGCCCGTCGTTCGTGCTGATCAATCATGCGCCGCGTTGAGGGATTGTGCGAGCCGTCCCGAAGATTGCCAGGCTCGCGCTTCGTCCAATCTGGTTATCGGCGGGTTGCGATCACGCCAACGACAGGCTGTACGTCAACGAAACTCGCGCGTGTGCCATACGCGCAATATCCAGACTGTCTGATCGGCAGTGATTTCATAGCGCAGTTCGTAGTCGCCGATGAGGATGTAGCGTACTTCGCGCGGTTCAAATTCGGGCAGCTTCGTGCCGATGCGCGGCTGGGTCTGAAGCAGGTCCGGACCCGCGCTCAGACGCTGAATCACGCGGGCCGCGGCCTCCGGATTCACTGGCCGAAGGGAAGCGTGCAGCCGTTGCAGATCACCGAGCGCTGCGCGCGTCCATCTGAGGGTCATTCAGGCTGTTTTCCGGACAGATCCGTGCCGAGGGTCGCCGCCCAAGCCTTCACGTCGTCGTGGCTTACTGCGTTCCCCGCATCCACTTCTGCCATCGCTTCCAGCGTCAGGCGGTAGCGCTCGGTTTCGCGCTCGACGTAGGCGGCAAGGGCCTGCTTCACCACCCAGCCGCGCGAACGCTCAAGTCGCGCCGCCAATTCGTCCACCTGCTCCGCCAGCGCAACCGGCAGGTGAGCGGTCATCACTCGGGTGTCTGCTGAAGCCATTAATCACTCCCAATCACTTCCAATCAAGTTAGTCCCGACCGGGGTTCTTGTCCATCCCCTGTCGGATTTCTTTGCACCCGGCACCGTCGGCGTGCATGGACGTCTGGCGCCCGGCGCACGACCGGGCAGATTTCTCGAAGCCGGTTCGATAGCGATCTACGCGCAATGCATGGGCGGGCGGCCGAGAGCCTATGTCCGGCGGCGCCAAGTGGCTGAGCGGAAAGGTGTCTTGTGCTCTGGCCGGTCTTTGCGCCATCTCCGGCGATTTGCGGCCTTTCTGCCTGCCACCACCACCCCTTCGGCGCTTCATGCGCGAAGGAATGTCTTTTGCTCCGACTCGCCGGGCGAAGAATCCTTCGCCGCACTGATCCGGAGATCACCAAAAATGAAAAAACGGGGTCGTCACCTCCTCGCGCTTGCGCTGTCCTGTAGCAGCTTCGCCGCCGTTGCGGCCGACCAGTTGGTGTGGTCGGAAACCTATCAGCAGTTTCTGCCGCGGTTCGCCACCATCGGTTCGATCAATTCGGCGTCCGTTCCGGGTGGCGCGTCGAGCGCTCTGGTGACCGATCCGACTCGCGTGAAGGGGCCGAATGGCGTCGAGTTCGTCGGTGGTCGCCTGTGGTGGCCGGACCAGCAGCTGAACCGCGTCGTGTCCATGCTGCCGGACGGCAGCAGCTTCAAGACCTATAACGTCGCCGGCGCCTACGACATCGATGTGCAGGGCGGCATGCTCTACGTGACGCGGCAGAACTCGGGCGACATCCTGAGGCTGGATCTGTCGCTGAACTTTCCGCCGGCGGCGACCGTACTCAGCGGCCTGAGCTCGCCGTTCGCGATCGACGTGACGGCCGACAGCGTGTTCTGGAGCCAGGTCGGCACGTCGAACCGCCTGATGCGCTCGAATCTCGATGGCTCGGGCGCGCAGACGCTGCTCACCGGCGTGAATGCCTACGACTTCGAAGTCACCGGTGGCTACATCTACCTGACCACGACCGACGGCTTCGTCAAGCGATCCAACCTCGACGGCAGCGGTCTAACCACGCTGGCCAGCGGGCTCGGATTCCTAAATGGCATCGACGTGACCGACGACACCATCTACGTGTCGGCGCTGCAGGGCCTGTTCACTACGCCCCAGGGCAACACGACGCAGGGCGCCGGCCGCATCGTACGCATGGCGCTGGACGGCAGCGACGCCGTGGAAGTGATCCGGGCGCAGCAGGACTTCGACCCCAATCTGCCGTTCAACCCGTCGCAGGTGCGCGGCGTGGCGGTGCTGGCTGTGCCGGAGCCCTCCGCGTACGCGATGCTGCTCGCCGGGCTTGGTCTGACAGGCCTGGCCGCGCGCCGTCGCCGTTGCGGCTGACGCGACAAGAAGCGCGCAGGTCGCATGGCGTGCGGATGGTGCATCCGGGGCATTCGCTGCCGTGATGTCCCACCTGCAATCCGTGTCGCCTGCGGCTAAAGTATCGGACGGTATACATCCGAACCGAAGCCACGCGCTGACCCCGTCCGATGAGTGATCTGTCACCGCTCCCCGCCATTGCCCCCGGTCGCTACCGCCACTACAAGGGCGGCGAGTACGAGGTGGTCGGCGTCGTCCGCCACAGCGAAACGCTGGAGCCCATGGTGCTGTACCGGCCGCTGTACAACGATTCGGGGCTGTGGGTGAGGCCGTATGACATGTTCGTCGGGCTGGTCGAGATCGACGGCGTGCCCCAGTTGCGGTTCGAACGGCTGCCTGACTAGATCGTCCGGCCGGAATCCGGTCATCATGCGGGTTGTATTCCAGGAGCCCGCATGATGCAGATCGATACCGCCACACCCGCCGACATTCCCGCGCTGTGCGGACTGCTGTCCGCGCTGTTCGCGCAGGAAGCCGAATTCACGCCGGACACCACCGCCCAGGCGCGCGGGCTGGCGATGATCGTCAGCGACCCGCGCGTTGGCAGCGTGCTGGTCGCGCGACGCGAAGGCGAAATCGTCGGCATGGTGAATCTGCTGTTCACCGTATCGACTGCGCTCGGTGAACGCGTCGTGCTGCTGGAAGACATGGTGGTCGCGCCGTCCGCCCGCGGCGCCGGCGTGGGCAGTGCGCTGCTGACCGCCGCGATCGACTTCGCGCGCGTACAGCGCTGTCCGCGCATCACCCTGCTGACCGACCGCGTCAATGCCGATGCGCAGCGCTTCTACGCGCGGCACGGTTTCGTCGCGTCGGACATGCTGCCGATGCGCCGGGTGGACGGCTGAGGACCGTGTTGTTGCGGGAGCGAGCGTGCTCACGATTCCGGCCTGAATCGGCGTCGACGGCCAGCCAATGCCGCATCGCGACCGGAGGTCGCTCCCACAAAACGGCACCTCCCCGGCGGCAGGAAGCGAGCACTTTGTGGGAGCGAGCGTGCTCGCGATAGCGGCCTGAATCGGAGCCCCTGACCGACCGTCCCTTGAGGAAGGCGGGCACCGGAGCGGGTGATCTTCTAGCTGCGCGCTTGCGACTGCACCCAGCGCACGATGTCGGCGGCGCTCATCGCGCCCGGCTGTCGGGCGACTTCGACGCCGTCGCGGAACAGCATCAGCGTAGGAATGCTGCGGATGGCGAAGCGCGCTGCGGTCTGCCGCGCGGCTTCGGTATCGACCTTGGCGAAGCGCACCTGCGGCAGCTGTCGGGCAGCCGCTTCGAACTGCGGCGCCATCATGCGGCAGGGGCCGCACCAGTCGGCCCAGAAATCGACGACCACCGGTAATTCGGTGCGGCCGACATAGGAATCGAAGTTCGCGTCGCCGAGCGCGAACGGCGCAGCTTCAAGCAGCGGCGCCTTGCAGCGCGCGCAGACCGGGCCGTCGCCCAGACGTTCGTCGGGAATGCGGTTGGTGGCGCTGCATTGCGGACAGACGACATGCATGGTGTTGCTCCCCGGAAGGATGTCGACGGTCAGATGGGGTTGGCGACGGTGAATCCAAGTCCGGAGGTGCTTCTTTGGGAGGGGTCTTCTGACCCCGACCGCGGCCTGTATCGAAGCCGGTGTGCTGCGACGGCCGCGTCGCGGTAAGAAGACCGCTCCCACAGGGGCGGTACGCCAGAGCCAAGGTCTGAGCCGTGGCCGGGGTTCTGTGGAAGGGATCTTCTGACCTGACCGCGGCCTGTGTCGAAACCGGTGGACTGCGGCGGCTGCGTCTCGGTCAGAAAACCCCTCCCACAGGGGGCGGTGCGCCCGGGCTACGACCCGAGTCTGGGCTGGGGTTCTGTGGGAGGGGTCTTCTGACCCCGACAGCAGCCCGGATTGAAGCCGGCGAACGGCGGCGGCCTTTTACCAGTCACGATCGCCCCACGCGGGACGGCCGTCATCCGTCAGAGCTCGCGCCTCAGAGGCTGGCCGCGTGCGGGCGCCCCCGTTCGCGGGCACCCTGACAGCCGACGCACAGCGCAGCCTGTGGTTCGGCCTGCAGCCGGGCGAGCGGAATGTCGGTGCCGCATTCGGCGCAAAGGCCGTAGCGACCGTCGGCCAGACGTTGAAGCGCGGCGTCGAGCGCGGCCAGTTCGACCGTTTCGAGATCGGTCATCGCCAGATCGATCTCACGGTCGGCGCTGCGCTGTGGCGCGTCGTCGCCGTCTTGCAGCAGCACGTCGCGCGCGTGTTCGGCCCGTGTGCGACCGGCAAGCTGTGCCTGGATGTGGGCGGTGAGCGCGTCGTGACGCGCGCGCAGACGGCGTTCCAGCTGTTCGCGGTCGGCCTGGGTGAGCGGGGTGTTCATCGTGTCGTCCTCCTTGTACTCATGCTGTCACCGGCGCGTGCGAGCGGCGTTGATCGGTGTCAATGGTGCCGGTCGCATCGTCCTGAACGACGGCCGACGACCATTCCGGATTCATCGATCCGGATGCGCTATCGTCACGCCGTCCGAGCCATTCCGTCTCCTGCCATGACCGACTCCGCACTCGACGTCGCTGCCCGCATCGCACGCGGCGACAGCACGGCCGTCGATGAGCTGGAGGTCTGCCTGGCGCGCATTCGGCAGCACAACGCCGACATCAATGCGGTGGTCACACTGGACGAGGCCGGCGCATACGCCGCTGCGCGCGCCGCCGATGCGCGGCGTGCGGCAGGTGGCGAGCTGCCGCCGCTGCTGGGCGTGCCGATGACGGTGAAGGATGCATTCGAGACCGCCGGCCTGCGCACCACCGCCAGCCATCCGCCGCTGGCGCACTACGTGCCCGCGACCGACGCGACCGTCGTCGCGCGGCTGAAGGCGGCCGGCGCAGTGCTGGTCGGCAAGACCAATCTGCCGGAACTGGCGGCTACGCCGCAGTGCTGGAGCCCTCTGTTCGGCCCCACGCGCAATCCATGGGACCTGGCGCTCACGCCGGGCGGCAGTTCCGGTGGCAGCGCGGCCGCCGTGGCGATGGGCTTTTCGTACACCGATCCGGGCAGCGACATCGGCGGCTCGATCCGCATACCGGCTGCCTGCTGCGGCGTGGCCGGGCTGAAGGCGACCGAGAACCGGATTCCGCGCAGTGGCCACATTCCGCATCTGCCGGGCGGCCGGCGCAGCGTGCGCCACCTGCTGTCCTTCGGTGCGCTGGCGCCGGCGGTGGCCGACCTGCAGACCGCGCTGGCGGTGCTGGCCGGTCCGGACGGGCTCGATGTCGAAGTGCCGCGCGTGCCGTTCCAGCCGGCGCCGCCGCTGACCGGGCCGATGCGCATTGCGTGGTGGGACGAGTTCGGCGGCCTGCCGCTGTGCCGCCGCACGCGTGCTTTGCTGGCGCGCACGGTGGCGGCGCTGGAGGCCGCGGGCTGCGTCGTCGAGCGGCGCTGCCCGGAAGGTTTCGACGTGATCAAGGCCTGGCAGGCCTACGGCTGGATCGCCGGCACCGAGATCGGGCTCGGCATGCCGGCGCTGGCGCGTCGGCTGATCGCCGTGATGGGCCGCTTCGTGACGCGCGACCAGCCGATCGCGCACGCCTTCGTACAGGGGCTGGCGCTGGACGCGCAGCGTTACAGCCGCGCGCTGAACACCCGCGACCGCATGGTGCGCGCGCTCGAACACTTCCTCGACAGTTGGGACACCTGGCTGTGCCCGGTGGCCTGCACGGTCGCCCACCCGCAGACGGAGCTCGTGTGGTGGCGCCGTCCGCCCGATATCGAGGTCGACGCTGCGCCATGGCCATTTGTCGAAGCGGCCATCGGCATGGTGACGCCGTTCTCGCTGACCGGAAGCCCGGTGGTTGTGTTGCCGGCCGGCGTCGAGGACGGCCTGCCGGTGGGCTTCCAGTTCGTCGGCCGCCGCTGGCAGGACGAAGCGCTGCTGGCGACGTGCGCCGATATCGAGCGGGTGCTCGGCGCGCGTCCGGTGCCGCCGCGGGCGCTTACCACCGACCGATGGACTTGATGTAGGCCACCAGTTCCCAGATCTCTTCCTGCGTGAACACCTCGCCCCAGGGCGGCATCGGCGTCGCGCCCTTGCCGCCGTCGCGGATGGTGTTGAACACGTATTCCGCTTCCAGTCCCTCACGCTCGATGAACAGAGCCGGCTTGTGGCCGTGGCAGTAGTCGGCGCAGGTCGACTGGAAGCGACCCTGGCCGGCCTTGATGCGGGCCGGGTCGGCGAGGTCGAAGGGGGCGGGGCCGGCGGGTGCGGCGCCTTCCGCTGCCTTGTCCGGCAGCACGGCGTTGAAGGCCATCGCCGAAGCCATGCAGCTCATCAGGGCTGCGAAGGTGAGTTTCCGTATATCCATTGATCCGTTCCGGGGAGTGCGTGTAGTTGATGACCGTGCCGCGCGTCGGCGCGACACGGTCCGGACGCAGGCTTGCCGCGTCCTGCCTCAATCGACCTGGACGGCCACCAGCTCGGCCGGCAGGCCGGCGCCACCGATCGGCACCACGACGTACTGCTTGCCGCCGGCGCGATAGGTCATCAGCGCGCCGAAGGCGGCACCCGGCAGCTTCACTTCGCCGAGCACGTCACCGGTGCGCGCGTCGTGCGCGTACAGGAAAGGTTCCTTCTCTTCCGCGGTCGCCTGCGTGATCAGCGCGTTGCCGCGCGACGACAGGCCGATCACTGAGTTCGTACCTTCCGGTGCGAGGAAGAGCACGTCGTCGGTCAGCGCGATGAAGCTTTCGCGCGGCACGCCGACGCGGTCCAGCTTCAGGTCCTTGATCGCCGGGTGATCGACCGGGCCCTTGCCGGCCGGCACGCGCCACAGGTGCTTGCCGGTGTTCATGTCGATCGCGGTGACGGTGGAGAAGGGGGGCTTGAACAGCGGCAGACCTTGCGGACCGCCGACGCCGGCCCAGGTGCCGGTGTAGTCGTACACGCCCTCGTTCTCCTTCTTCAGCTTGATGCCGAAGGGGATGGTGAAGGACGGCACGTACAGCACATTGGTCTTCGGGTTGTGCGCGGCACCGGCCCAGCTGGCGCCACCCAGCACGCCTGGCACCTGCAGCGTGCCGGCCTTGTCGATGGTCGGCGGCGTGTACAGCGGGCCGTAGTTGTAGCGCGACAGGATCTTCTTCGCCTCCTCCTTCAGCTGCGGCGTCAGGTCGATCAGGTCGTCCTCGGTGACGCCCTGCTGCACGAAGGGCGCGGGCAGGCTGGGGAAAGGTTGCGTGAGCGAGGACCGTTCGCCCGGTACGGTGGATTGCGGTACCGGCTTCTCGGTGATCGGCCACACCGGTGCGCCGGTGCTGCGGTCAAAGGTGAACACGAAGCCCTGCTTGGTCACCTGCGCCAGCGCCTTCACCTTCTTGCCGTTGACCGTCAGGTCCATCAGGTTGGGTGCGGTCGGCAGGTCGTAGTCCCACAGGCCGTGATGGACGATCTGCTGGTACCAGGCGATCTTGCCGGTCTTGGCGTTGAGCGCCACCACCGACTCGCCGAACAGGCCGTTGCCCTTGCGGTGGCCGCCGTAGAAGTCATTGGTCGGCGTCGAGAAGGGCAGGTAGACCAGACCCAGTTCCTCGTCGCAGCTCGGGCGCGCCCACATATTGGCCGAGCCGGTGGTTTTCCACGAACCGTCTTCCCAGGTTTCGTTGCCCGGCTGGCCTTCCTGCGGCGGCTGTTCGAAATGCCACACGCGCTTGCCGCTGCGAATGTCAAAAGCCTGGATGTCGCCCGGCGGATGGTTCTTCATCGGCGCGCGGCCGACGGCGAAGGAATCGAGCACGGCCAGGCTGGGCACGATGGTGTTGCCGCAGACGATGGGCGGCGAAGTGAGGGCAACCAGCGAGCGGTCGACGAAGCGGCGCAAGCCCTTGGTCATGTCGATCCGACCCTTGTCGCCCCACGATTCGATCGGCTTGCCGGTCTTCGCATTCAGCGCGATCAGGTAGCCGTCGCCGGTGCCGACCAGGATGCGCTTGTCCTCACCGTTCGCCCAGTAGGACAGGCCGCGGCTGATGAAGCCCAGATTGGGCGGCGTGCCTTCGATATACGCCTTGGGGTCGTAGGTCCACAAGGTCTTGCCGGTCTTGCCGTCGATCGCCGACACCATCGCCATCGGCGAGCTGGAGTACAGCACGCCGTCGATGGCCAGCGGCGTCGACTGGTTCACCCAGGTGCGCAGTTCGGCGTTGTCCTGCCAGATCTTGTTGTCCGGCATGGCCCAGCGCCATGCCACCTTCATCGACTTCACGCTCTGCGCGTTCACCTTGCCGCCGGCCAGATAGCGCGAGCCGGCCTTGTCGCCGTTGTACTCGGTCCAGTTGCCGTCGCCCGCAGCGGCCATCGCCAGCGGGGCGGCGCCGAGCATGATGGACAGCCACAATGTCTTCCTGGCTGCGCGGGGAAAAGCGCCCGCGGAATTCAGCATCGCCATGTTTCCTCTCTCCAATCGAGTTCGTTGTGTTCGTCTGTGGAACGCAACGGCGGTCTGCCGCTGCGTGCCAGGACGACGCAAGATCGGTGCCGATGGAAATCCGGGAAATGCGCCCGGCATGATCCGGGACAATCGCCGGCGGGATACGGGTGTACCGGTTTTTGCGGCCGGAACAGAGACGGGTGTCTCGTGCGGGCGTGCGACGTCTCAGCGATCGACGGAGCGCGATCGCGGCGGAAGGAGTGAGGAAGAGTGAGGACGAGAGGGGGCGGACACGGCGGCGAATCGAACTCGCCGCCGCCGCTCAGCCCCGGTCAGTGCCGCGGCTGGCGCTTCGACAAGATGTTCAGTTGTCTGCCGGAGAGGCGGGTGCTGGCGCGCCGCTCGCGTCGTTCGCAGCGCTGATGCGCCATATCGTATTGCCGACGTCGTCGGCCACCAGCAGGCCACCCTTGCGGTCGATGGCCACGCCGACCGGTCGCCCGTACGCGTCGCCGTCGCCGCTGAGGAAGCCGGTGAGTACGTCGATCGGCTCGCCTGCCGGACGGTCGCCTTCGAACGGCACGAAGATCACCTTGTAGCCGCTGTGCGGCTTGCGGTTCCACGAACCGTGCTGACCGATGAACATGCCTTGCGCGAACGCGCTGCCGAGTGCGTTGCCGGCCGACCAGGCAAGGCCGAGCGAGGCGGTGTGCGGGCCAAGGGCGTAGTCGGGCACGCGCGACGTGGCAACCCGTTCCGGCTTCTGCGCTTCGACGCGCCGGTCCACGTGCTGACCGTAATAGCTGTAGGGCCAGCCATAGAAGGCGCCTTCGTCGACTGCCGTCAGATAGTCAGGCACCAGATCGCTGCCTATCTCGTCGCGCTCATTGACCACCGTCCACAAGGTGCGCCCCGTGCTGTCCCAGGCCATGCCGTTGGGGTTTCTGAGACCGGTCGCGAACAGACGCTTGTCGCCGCTGGCGACATCGACCTCCCAGATCGCGGCGCGACCTTCCTCGGCCTCGATGCCGTTCTCGGCCACATTGCTGTTCGAGCCGACGGTGACGTAGAGCTTGCTGCCGTCGGGGCTGGCGATCAGGTTCTTCGTCCAGTGATGGTTCAGCGTGCCGCCCGGCAGGTCGGTCACCCGTTCTCCGCCATCGGTGATTTCGAGCGCGCCGGTCCGGTAAGGAAAGCGGACGACGGCGTCGGTGTTCGCCACGTAGAGCCGGTCGCCGACCAGCGCCATGCCGAACGGGGAGTTCAGCCGCTGGAGCAGGACCGAACGCACGTCGGCCGTGCCGTCGCCGTCGGTATCGCGCAGCAGGGTGATGCGGTTGGCGCTGGGCACCCCGGCGCCGGCCCGCTTCATCACCATCCCGGTCACCCAGCCCTTGATGCCCGTGCGGTCGTCCGGGCGCTCTGGCGCATTCGTTTCCGCCACCAGCACGTCGCCGTTCGGCAGTACGAGCAGCCAGCGCGGGTGGTCGAGGTCGCGCGCGAAGGCGGTCACCCGGGTGCCGGTTGCCGGCAGCGGCGCGCCGCCTTCGGGCCAGCCCTTGGCGGGCGCGATGTGCATGGTCGGCAGCAGCGTCGAACGAGGCGGTGGCAGTTGCGGGTGCGGCCCGCTGCCGGCCGAAACCGGCAGCTCGGCCACGTCGCCGCAGCCGGCCAGCGTCAGCAACAGGGCTGCGCTGGCCGACGCGCCGCGCATCCGTTGGTGCAGTCCGGGATACGCGAGGTGCAGGCACGTCATATCCGCCCCATCAACAGAAGGACGACCAGGATGACAACGACCAGGCCGACGCCGCCCACCGGTCCGTAGCCCCAGGCGCGGCTGTGCGGCCAGGTCGGAAGAACACCGATCAGGGCCAGGATGAGGATGATCAGAAGTATGGTTCCAAGGCTCATATCCGTTTCCTCGCTTTCGTGATTGCTGGATGAAGGGTCCGGAGACCGGCCGGATCCGGTGCCTGCTCGTTGCCGTGCAGTCGAGCTGTCACAGCAATCGCTGTTCCCGGCCCCACGGTGGCCGATGCCCGCAGCAGCCCGCAGGCCGCGCACATTCTTCAAGCGGATTGCCAGGAATTACCCGGAATGCGGGCAGCCAGCCCGCGCGCGGTGCGCGGGGTCGGGCACCGCGCTTGCAAGGCGTCCTCCTCTTCGCGCCACGCGACCCCTTCGTCCGGGGGCAGACGTAACGGGATGTGAAGGGCGCGCGGCGGCTGCGGCCGCCGTGCGGCATCGAACGATCAACACGGAGGACATCGCACATGAGCAGGCAGGCAAGGAACACGGATGGCACCGACGCGAACGCGGTCCCGCAAGCAGCGGGCGGCGAGCTTCACCAGACGGCGCAGGGCGATCAGCCGGCGCTGACCACCAATCAGGGTGTGCCCGTCTCCGACAACCAGAATTCGCTGCGCGCGCACACGCACGGGCCGACGCTGCTGGAGGATTTCGTTCTCCGCGAGAAGATCACCCACTTCGATCACGAGCGCATTCCCGAACGCATTGTGCATGCCCGTGGCTCGGCCGCGCACGGCTATTTCGAACTGACGCACTCGCTCGGCGAGTACACGACGGCGCAGGTGCTGACCGAGGTCGGCGCGCGCACGCCCGTCTTCTGCCGCTTTTCCACGGTGGCCGGCGGTGCCGGGTCGGTCGACACGCCGCGCGACGTGCGGGGCTTCGCCGTAAAGTTCTACACGCCTCAGGGCAACTGGGACCTGGTCGGCAACAACATTCCCGTGTTCTTCATCCAGGATGCGATGAAGTTTCCGGATCTGGTGCATGCCGTGAAGATGGAGCCCGACCGCGGTTTCCCGCAGGCGGCGACTGCGCACGACACCTTCTGGGACTACATTTCGCTGACGCCGGAATCCATGCACATGGTGATGTGGATCATGTCCGACCGCACGCTGCCGCGCTCGCTGCGCATGATCGAGGGCTTCGGCATCCACAGCTTCCGGCTGCTCAACGCCAACGGCGAGTCCACCTTCGTGAAGTTCCACTGGCGACCCAAGCTGGGTTTGCAATCCACGGTGTGGGACGAAACCGTGAAGATCGCCGGTGCCGACCCGGACTACCACCGGCGCGACCTGTTCGAGGCCATCAGCAACGGCGACTTCCCGGAGTGGGAGCTGGCGGTGCAGCTGTTCACCGAGGAACAGGCCGCCGATTTCCCGTTCGACCACCTCGACGCCACCAAGCTGATACCGGAGGAATGGGTGCCGCTGCAGGTGATCGGCCGCCTGGTGCTCGACCGCTGGCCCGACAACTTTTTCGCCGAAACCGAACAGGTCGCCTTCTGTCCGGCGAACATCTTGCCCGGCATCGACTTCTCGAACGATCCGCTGCTGCAGGGGCGGCTGTTCTCCTATCTCGACACCCAGCTGCTGCGGCTCGGCTCGTCAAACTTCCAGCAGATTCCGGTCAATGCGCCGAAGTGCCCGTTCGCCAACCAGCAGCGCGACGGCCACATGCAGATGCTGCAGCCGAAGGGGCGCGTCGCCTACGAACCCAGCTCACTGACACCGCCACCGGCGCGCGAGACGCCGGATGGCTTCCGCAGCGCGGCGGTCGCCGAGGAAGGCGGCAAGGGGCGCGTGCGCCCCGCGAGCTTTGCCGATCACTACAGCCAGGCTCGCCAGTTCTGGCGCAGCCAGACGGAATACGAACAGGCGCACATCGCGTCCGCGCTGGTGCTCGAACTGTCCAAGGTGGAACACCTGCACGTGCGGCAGGCGATGACAGGTCATCTGCGCAACATCGACGAGGCGCTGGCGCAGCGCGTGGCGAAGGGCCTGGCCCTCGATGCGCTGCCGGACGCTCCGTTGCCGGCCTGCCCGGTGCAGGACCTGCCGCCTTCGCCGCCGCTGCGCACCATAGGCAAGACACCGCCGACGCTCGCCGGCCGGGTCGTCGGAATACTGATCGCCGACGGTTCGGACCGCGTCACCGTCGATGTGCTCGTGGTCGCCCTGACCCAGGCCGGCGCGCGGGTGAAGATCGTTGCCCCGAAGGTCGGCGGCGCCTGCATGTCGGATGGCGCGATGCGGGCGGCGGACATGCAGCTTGCCGGCGCGCCGTCGGTGCTGTTCGACGCGGTGGCCGTGCTGCTGTCGGAAGAGGGGGCTGCGACGCTGCTGAACGAGTCGGCTGCCATCGATTTCGTGCGCGATGCCTTCGGCCATCTGAAGGCGCTGGCGCTCGACGCGGGCGGTGAGGTGCTGTTTCGCGCGGGCGGCCTTCAGGCCGACGCAGGCGTGGTTGCCGCCGACGATCCGGCGGCCTTCGTTGCGGCGGCCGGTACGCGGCAGTGGGCGCGCGAGGTGCAGGTGCGGATGCTGGCCTGAGGCGCGGGCCGCGCGCGTCGTTCAGTGATCGCGCCCGGCCCGCAGGTGGCGGAAGTGCGCCGGCGCGTGCGATACGACCGACGAGGCGATCAGCAGCAGCCAGAAGATGCCGGCGGCGAACTGCGGCAGCGTGATCATCGCGGCGACGCCGAGCAGTTTGAGCGGAATGAACAGCCCGGCCAGTTCGACTGCGTGGCGCGGCTTGCTCCACACCTCGATGCCATAGAGGCCGAGGCCGGTCGCCAGCATCAGCGCGGCCGCGCCGCGACGGTATTCGTCGTGGCCGGTCAGCAGTGCGCTGCCCACCAGCACGACGCCGACCAGATGCAGCGAGCGCAGCGCGACCAGCAGCCAGCGGCGGCCGGGAAAGTCGCGCCGGTTGCTCGGCGCGAAGTCGTGGGGCAGGTCGTGCGTGGGCATGGCGCGAGTATGACTCACCACGCATCCACCGGGCTGATGTCGTCGCTGGCGAAGGGCAGGAAAGGACCAGTGCCGCTGTGATCTGAACTCGATGCCGGCACGAAGGCGCCGACATGTACATCGAACACGTGCACCTCGCCGTCCTCGATCACGTAGTGCCAGCCGTGCAGCGCGAGCTGCCCGGCGTCGACCTGCCGACGCACCATCGGATAGTCCATCAGCCTTTCGAGCTGCAGCACGACGGCGCGCTGTTCGGTGCGGCGCAGCGCCTCATCGGTGAGCTGCACCGGCAGCACCGCCTCGCGCCCGAGGTCGAGCCAGGCGTTCAGATTCGGCGCGTCGGGACCGACGCCTTCGTACAGCGCACGCACACCGCCGCAATGGCTGTGGCCGCAGACGACGATGTGCGCGACCTTCAGGTTGAGTACTGCGTACTCGATCGCTGCAGCGGTGCCGTGGAAGCCGGCCAGTTCGCCGCGCTGCGTGCCGCCGTCGTAGGGCGGCACGAAGGCGCCGACGTTGCGCACGATGAACAGTTCGCCCGGACCGGTGCCGGTCAGCAGATAGGGCACCAGGCGCGAATCCGAACAGCCGATGAACAGGATGGTCGGGTGCTGGCCGTCGCGCACCAGATCCTGGAACTGTTCCTGCACGCCGGGAAAGGTGTGCTCGTGGAAGCGGCGCAGGCGGGCGAGCAGTTCGTCGGGCATGGCGGTGTCCTCTGGTTCAGGCGGGTCGGTGCAGCAGCGGGCCGATGGCGTCCAGCGTGTTCTTCAGCAGCAGGCCGTATTCGGTGTCGCCTTCCATCACCAGCGCGCGTTCGAAGAACAGGCGGTCGGCGTCGTCGTCGCCGCGCAGCAGGCGCAGATAGCTGGTGCTGTCAGCGGCGATGCGCAGCGCGACCGGGCCGTGATCGGGCGCGCTGCGGAAGCGGCCGTCGCGCAGCGCGAGGCGGCAGCGCAGACCGAAGTCGCGCACCTCGATCTCCACCGTGTGGTCGGCAAGTTCGAGCGCCGCGTCGGCCGGCAGGCGGGGGCGCAGCACGCGGTTCAGTGCCGCGGCGAGCAGCAGCGAGGGCGGTCGTATCGGCAGGCGGGCGATCAGCGTGCGCAATGCGGCGGGCGGCGGCGGCAGTGCCGGCAGCCTGATCGGGAACGAGGTGTTCATGCGGGCATCCTTTCCAGTCCGGGGCGGCGGTGGGCGTAACCATTGACCAGACCGCCGGGCAGGCTCAGCGCTTCGAGCGCCGCGGCGGCTTCAGCGGCGTCGGCCTGGCCGTTCCATGTGCGCTCGAACAGATCGACCACGGTGGCGAAGTCGCGCGAGGTGGGCGACAGCCGGGCGCGGCTGACGCCGGCGGCGCGCAGTGCCGGCGCGTCGGCGATCAGGCAGTGCTGCGCCGCCGACTGCGTCTGTATGCCATTCAAGGCGAGGAAGTGCTGCTGTTCAGTGGTGTCGAGCAGCAGGCCGTCCGGGTGTTCGATGCAGCGGAAACCGCACTGGTCCTTGCTGAGGTGGAAATGGCGCGCGGTGAAACAGCGTGCCGAGAAGGCCAGCGGCAGGCGGCCGAAGGCGAATACCTCGGTGGCGACCGGCGTGTCGTTCGCCGGTCCGCCGATCACCGGTGCGGCCGGCGGGTTGATCAGTGCCAGCGCGTCCAGCGCGAGTTCGACCGGTGCGACCCAGCGGATGGCGCCGAGTGCGGCGTGCTCGCGAAGCGCCGGCTGGCTGTAGACGTTGATGTGCGGGCCGAGCACGAAAGGCCGGCCGGCCAGTGCGCGCAGTGCCGAGGCGTCGCCGGCTTCGACCAGGAATTCGGTCTGGTCGGCCCAGCGGTGCAGTGCGCGCAGGTCGGCGGCCGATTCGAGCAATGCCTGGCTGGCCAGCACGACTTCCTTGCCGCAGGCGGCGAGGTCGCGCGCCAGTCCAAGCCAGTCGTCCGCCTTCATTTCGTGGCGGCGGCTGCACACGACTTCGCCGAGCACCACGGTGTCGGCGGGTGACTCGGCGACTTCGGCGTAGAAATCGAGCAGCGTGCGGCGCGGCCAGTAGTAAAGCACCGGGCTGACGGTCAGGGCGATGCGGGTGTTCATTGGTGTGTTCATCGGTTCACCGCCACGGCCGGTCGTAGGCGCCCAGCGTGTGCTGCTGGCCTTCGGCCCAGCGGCCGAGCGCGGCGGTCCATTGCGGCTGTACACCGAAGCGCGCCGGCTGCGTGGCGCAGTCGTCGATGGCGGCACGCCAGACGCGGGTGACCTGTTCGACATAGGCCGGGCTGCGCTGGCGCCCCTCGATCTTGATCGCGGCAATGCCCATGTCCATCAGCTGCGGCAGCAGCGCCAGCGTGTTCAGGCTGGTCGGTTCTTCCAGCGCGTAATCGCGTGCGCCGTCGACCTCGAAGCGGCCCTTACACAGCGTCGGGTAGCCGCGCGGCTCGTCCGGCGCGTAGCGGTCGATCAGCACGCCATTGAGCCGGGCGGATACGCCGTCGGCGCCGTCCTCCCAGCGCACGGCCGACGGTGGCGAGCAGACACCGGCGGTGTTCGGCGACTGGCCCGTCGCGTAGGACGACAGCGCGCAGCGGCCCTCGACCATGACGCACAGGCTGCCGAAGCCGAACACCTCGATCTCGGCCGCGCTGTTGCGGCACACCTGTTCGACCTGCGGCAGCGTGAGCACGCGCGGAAGTACGGCGCGGCGGATGCCGTAGCGCTCGCGGTAGAACTCGATCGCTTCCCAGGTGGTGGCCGACGCCTGTACCGACAGATGCAGGCGCAGATCGGGGTGGTGATCGCGCGCGTAGGCGAGCACCGCGGTGTCGGCGCAGATCAGCGCGTCGATGCCGAGCCCGGCCGCGGCATCGACCGCGGCGAACCAGCGCTCGGGCGCACGCGCGTCGGCGAAGGTGTTGAGCGCCATCAGCACTTCGCGACCGCGGCTGCGGGCGTAGGCGATGCCGTCGCGCGCCTGCGCGAGGTCGAAGTTCAGACCGGCGAAATTGCGTGCGTTGGTGGCGTCCTTCAGGCCCATGTAGACGGCGTCGGCGCCGGCATCGATGGCCAGCGTCAGCGCGCGCAGCGAGCCGGCCGGGCAGACCAGGGCGGGTTTTCGGGGGAGCGTTGCGTGGGCGGTGCGGGATGTTTGCATGTCGGAAAGGTCCGGAACTGCGGGCGCCGCCCAGTGTGGGCATCGCGCGCGGCGCCGTGTTGATCCGGGTCAGACCGGTTGCACACGGCGCCGCGCGCGATTCAAGTCACTGCACCAGCGGCGTGTCGGCGATGTCCATGTCGACGCCTTCGAGCACGGCCTGGCCGGCCAGCAGCGCGACGTACTGGCGCAGCGCGGTGGCGAAGCTCTGCTGGCGCAGCGAGGCGGCGACGGTGCCGCGCACTTCCTCGAAGGGCTGCACGGTGCCGGCCTCGCGCTCCTGCACGTCGATCACGTGGAAGCCGAAGCGGCTGTGCACCAGGCGCGGCAGCACGCCGATGTCGTGCTGGCCGAAGATGGCGCGGGCGAATTCCGGCACCACCTCCTCCGGCGCCAGCCAGCCGAGGTCGCCGCCGCGTTCGCTGCTCGGGCAGTTCGAGTTCTGCCGGGCGGCGTCGGGGAAGGGGTCTTCGCCGTCGGCGTGCGCACGTACGTCGATCAGCACCGCTTCGGCGCGCCCGCGCAGTGCATTGACGTCCACGCCGGGCGTCACCGCGAACAGGATGTGGCGCATGCGTGCGCGCTGGCCGACCGTATAGCGGCCGAGGTGGGCGCTGTAATGGCGGCGGCAGGCTTCTTCGGACGGCTCGGGCACCTGCACCGCCTGACCGATCAGCGTGTCGATGGCGGTGGCGGCCTCTTCCGAAATCAGGCCGTCGGCCGATTGTTCGTCGCTGGCCGCAAGCAGGCCGGCCTTCTGGGCTGCCTGGCGCAGCAGTTCGGTGCAGGCGCGGTTGCGCAGTTCGTCCGGCGTAACGTCCTCGTCAGCGCCGTTGATCGCGATGCCGTTGACGCGGGCGATGCCGCGGCTGTCTTGCGTGGACTGCATGGTGTCTCCTCGATCCTTTTATGAATGGATGCGCCGCGCAGCCGCGACGCATCCTTCACATCATCTCAGACACCGGCGCCCGGCTGGCGCGGCTGATTGTGTCCGGCCGGCAGGTTGAGCCGACGTGCGCGCACCACCTGGTAGGGGCGGAGCACGTACAGTACCGAGGCGAAACCGCTCCACACGTGGACCAGACGGGTGAAGGGGAAGATCAGGAAGAGGGTCATGCCGAGGAACATGTGGGTCTTGAACACCCAGCCGGCTTCGGCCAGCAGTTCCGGCGCGCCGGCGCGGAAGGTGACGATGCGCTGCGCCCATTCTGCGAGCAGCAGCATCATGCTGCCGTCCAGGTGCTGTGCCGACAGCGGGATGGTGGCCAGACCGAGCAGCAACTGCACCCACAGCAGCACGGCGATGACGATGTCGCTGGTCTTCGACGTCGCGCGGATGCGCGGCTCGGTCAGCCGGCGGTGCAGCAGGATGGTCAGGCCGATGAAGCCGAGCAGGCCGGCGATGCCGCCGGTCACCATTGCGACCAGCTGCTTGGCGCCGGCGCCGATGAAGTGCTCATAGACGGCGTGCGGCGTCAGCATGCCGAAGAAGTGCCCGAAGAACAGGAAGAGCACACCGATGTGGAACAGGTTGCTGCCCAGCCTGAGCTGGCCGCGGCGCAGCAGCTGCGACGAATCGCTCTTCCACGTGTACTGGTCGCGGTCGAAGCGCAGCAGGCTGCCGATGAAGAACACGGCGAGGCAGATGTAGGGGTAGTAACCGAACAGCAGGTTGTCGAGCCAGGAAGTCATGGTTGTACTCCTTGAGTGGCGGAGGACTTGCGGACGAGGTGTATGGGTTGCGCGGCCCCGGGTTTGGCCTGGCCGTGCGAGGAGCAGCCGTCGAAGGCGAGCGGTTCGGCCCAGCTGTCGTCGAGCGTCTCGTCCGGCTGGATCTTCACCGCATGGGCACGCTCACCGGCCAATTCGATCAGTGCGCCGACCACGCTGGCGTAGCGGCTTTCGCGCTTGACCAGTGCCGTGAACAACGCATTCAGGATGTGCGTCATTTCGCCGAGGAATGCGCGCGCCTCCTTCGGCGGCTGGGTCGAGGCGAATTCGAGCACCACCGGCAGGTAGTCCGGCAGTTCGCCCGGCGACAGGAAGAGGCCGGCCTTCTCGTAGGTCTGCGCCAGATCGATCATCGCCGGCCCGCGGTCGCGCGAATCGCCATGCACGTGTTCGAACAGGTGCAGCGAAGTCGAGCGACCACGGTCGAACAGTTCGACGTAGGCGGCTTCGGTGTCCAGCGGGGCCTGCTGCTGCAGTGCTTCGATCAGCGCCTCCAGTTCCGCCAGACGGCCCGCCGACAGCGCGGCCTCGTCGTGCAGTGCGGTGGCGATCGACGGCAGCATGCCGCGCAGGCTTGCGTCCGGGTAGCCGATCAGCAGCGCGCAGGCGCGCAGCGTGTGGGTCATCTTCTTGGGTGTCGTAAACATGGTCAGACCACCGCCTTGATGGGAATCGTCCGGCGCTTCGATCCGCCGAACAGACTGCTGTCGGAACTGCCTTCCGAGCAGCCGTTACCGAATGAGAAGCCGCAGCCGCCGCGCACGTCGAAGGCGTTCTCCGCGTACTCGCGGTGGGCCGACGGAATGACGAAGCGGTCCTCGTAGTTGGCGATCGCCATCACGTGGTACATGTCCTCGACCGCGGCCTGGCTGATGCCGACCTGGGTCAATGCCGCGGTATTGATGCGACCATCGACGTGCTTCTCGCGCTGGTAGGCGCGCATCGCCAGCATGCGTTCGAGCGCGCGCACGACGGGTTGCGTGTCGCCGGCGGTGAGCAGGTTGGCGAGGTATTTGACCGGAATGCGCAGCTGGTTCACGTCCGGAATCTCGCCATTGACGCCGACCTGGCCCGCGTTGGCGGCGGCGGTGATCGGCGACAGCGGCGGCACGTACCACACCATGGGCAGCGTGCGGTATTCCGGGTGCAGCGGCAGCGCCACCTTCCACTCCACCGCCATCTTGTAGACCGGGCTGCGGCGGGCGGCTTCCATCCAAGAATCGGGGATGCCGTCGGCGCGTGCCTGTTCGATCACCTTCGGATCGTTCGGGTCGAGGAAGATGTCGAGCTGGGCCTGGTAGAGGTCGCGGTCATGTTCGACCGAAGCCGCTTCCTGGATGCGGTCGGCGTCATACAGCAGCACGCCGAGGTAGCGGATGCGGCCGACGCAGGTTTCCGAGCACACCGTGGGCTGGCCGGCTTCGATGCGCGGGTAGCAGAAGATGCACTTCTCGGCCTTGCCAGACTGCCAGTTGTAATAGATCTTCTTGTACGGACAGCCGGACACGCACATGCGCCAGCCGCGGCATTTGTCCTGGTCGATCAGCACGATGCCGTCTTCCTCGCGCTTGTAGATCGAGCCCGACGGGCAGCTGGCGACGCAGGCCGGGTTCAGGCAGTGCTCGCACAGACGCGGCAGGTACATCATGAAGGTGTTCTCGAACTGGCCGTAGATGTCCTTCTGCACCTCGTCGAAGTTCTTGTCCTTCGAGCGCTTCGAGAATTCGCCGCCGAGAATCTCTTCCCAGTTCGGGCCCCATTCGATCTTCTCCATGCGCTGGCCGGTGATCAGGCTGCGCGGCCGCGCGGTCGGCGTCGCCTTCATTTCGGGCGCCGACTGCAGGTGGTCGTAGTCGAAGGTGAAGGGCTCGTAGTAGTCGTCGATTTCCGGCAGGTGCGGGTTGGCGAAGATCTTCATCAGCAGTTGCCACTTGCCGCCCTGGCGCGGCGCGATCGAGCCGTCGCTCTTGCGCATCCAGCCACCCTGCCACTTGTCTTGGTTTTCCCATTCCTTCGGGTAACCGATGCCGGGCTTGGTTTCGACGTTGTTGAACCACGCGTATTCCATGCCGGGACGGCTGGTCCACACGTTCTTGCAGGTGACCGAGCAGGTGTGGCAACCGATGCACTTGTCGAGGTTGAGCACCATGCCGATTTGAGCGCGTATTTTCATGTCATGTCTCCTTAGGCGTGGGCGGTATCGGTGGCAGCGGCTTCGCCGTCGAGCCAGTCGATGCGCTTCATCTTGCGCACGACGACGAACTCGTCGCGGTTGGTGCCGATGGTTCCGTAGTAGTTGAAGCCGTAGCTCAGCTGCGCGTAGCCGCCGATCATGTGCGTCGGCTTCAGCACGATGCGGGTGACCGAGTTGTGGATGCCGCCGCGCGCACCGGTGATCTCCGACCCCGGCGTGTTGATGATCTTTTCCTGTGCGTGGTACATCAGCACCATGCCCGGGTTCACCCGCTGGCTCACCACGGCGCGCGCCGTGATCGCGCCATTCACGTTGAACAGTTCGACCCAGTCGTTATCGACGATGCCGGCCTTCTTCGCGTCGTCCTCGGACAGCCAGATCACAGGGCCGCCGCGGTTCAGCGTCAGCATGTGCAGGTTGTCGCTGTAGGTGGAGTGGATGCCCCACTTCTGGTGCGGCGTGATGAAGTTGAGCTGGATCTCCGGATTGCCATTGCTCTTGATGCCGGCGATCGCGGCCGTCGTCTTCAGGTCCACCGGCGGGCGGTAGCTGACGAAGCCTTCGCCGAAGGCGCGCATCCACGGGTGGTCCTGGTAGAACTGCTGACGGCCGGTCAGCGTGCGCCATGGGATCAGTTCATGCACATTGGTGTAGCCGGCGTTGTAAGACACCTTCTCGCTTTCGAGGCCGGACCACGTCGGGCTGGAAATGATCTTGCGCGGCTGCGCCTGGATGTCGCGGAAGCGGATCTTCTCGTCCTCGCGGTAGATCGCCAGGTGCTCGTGATCGCGCCCGGTCTGCTTGCCCAGCGCCTTCCATGCCTTGACCGCGACCTGACCGTTGGTTTCCGGCGCCAGCATCATCACCACTTCGCAGGCGTCGATGTCGGTGTCGATCTTCGGCATGCCCTTGGTCGCGCCTTCATCGGTCACCAGACCGTTCAGTTCGCCAAGCTGGCGCACCTCGTCCTGCGTGTTCCAGGCGATGCCCTTGCCGCCGTTGCCGACCTTGGTCAGCAGCGGACCGACCGCGGTGAAGCGCTTGTAGACGTTCGGATAGTCGCGCTCGACCACCGTCATCTGCGGTGCCGTCTTGCCGGGGATCAGTTCGCACTCGCCGCGCTTCCAGTCGGCGACGCCGAAGGGCTGGGCCAGTTCGGCCGGGCTGTCGTGCATCAGCGGCGTCAGCACCAGTTCGCGTTCGACGCCGAGGTGGCCGACGCACACCTCGCTGAACTTCTTCGCGAAGCCCTTGTAGATGTCCCAGTCGCTCTTCGACTGCCAGGCCGGGTCGACCGCCGTCGACAGCGGGTGGATGAAGGGGTGCATGTCGCTGGTATTGAGGTCGTTCTTCTCGTACCAGGTGGCGGTCGGCAGCACGATGTCCGAATACAGGCAGGTGGTGCTCATGCGGAAATCGAGCGTCACCAGCAGGTCGAGCTTGCCTTCGGGCGCTTCCGCGTGCCACTTCACTTCCTGCGGCTTGGCGTCGTCGGAGCCGAGGTCCTTGCCCTGCACGCCGTTGCTGGTGCCCAGCAGGTGCTTCAGGAAGTACTCGTGGCCCTTGCCGCTGGAACCGAGGATGTTGGAGCGCCACACGAACATGTTGCGCGGCCAGTTCTGCGGTGCGTCCGGGTCCTCGCAGCTCAGTTCGAGCTGACCGCTCTTCAGCGCGCCGACCGCGTAGTCCTTCGGATCGATGCCCGCCGCGTTGGCGTCACGCACCACCTGGATAGGATTGGTCTTCAGCTGCGGCGCACTGGGCAGCCAGCCCATGCGTTCGGCGCGCACGTTGTAGTCGATCATGCTGCCGCCGAACTGCGATGCGTCAGCCAGCGGCGACAGCACTTCCTCGACGCCGAGCTTCTCGTAGCGCCACTGGTCGGTATGGGCGTAGAAGAAGCTGGTCGAGTTCTGCTGGCGCGGCGGGCGTATCCAGTCGAGCGCGAAGGCGAGCGCGGTCCAGCCGGTCTGCGGGCGCAGCTTCTCCTGCCCGACGTAGTGCGCCCAGCCGCCGCCGCTCTGGCCGATGCAACCGCACATCATCAGCATGTTGATGATGCCGCGGTAGTTCATGTCGCAGTGGTACCAGTGGTTCATCGCCGCACCGATGATGACCATGGACTTGCCCTTGGTCTTGTCGGCGTTGTCGGCGAACTGGCGGGCGACCGTGATGATCTGGTCGCGCGGCACGCCGGTGATCTTCTCCTGCCAGGCGGGCGTGTAGGCGATGTCCTGGTCGTAGCTGCTCGCACCGGTGTCGCCGGGAAGACCGCGGCCGACGCCGTAGTTGGCGACCTGCAGGTCGAACACGGTGGCCACCAGTGCGTCGCGCTTGTCGCCGGCCTTGCCGAGCGCGATGCGCTGTACCGGTACCGTGCGCAGCAGCACGTCGCCGCCGCCCTGCGGGCTGTTCGGGAAGTGTTCGTGCTCGATGCCGCCGAAGTAGGGGAAGGCGACCTGCGTGTGCTCGACCGGGCCGGTGTCGCCTTCGAGCACCGACAGCTTCAGCTTCACGTCGCCGCCGTGGCGCGCCTCCTTCGATTCGAGGTTCCACTGGCCGGCATCGGCGCGGCCGTCCGGGCCCCAACGGAAGCCGATGGCACCATTTGGCAGCACGACGCGGCCGTTCTCGTCGAAGGCCACCGTTTTCCAGTCAGGATTGTTGGCCTGGCCCAGCTTTCCGTTGAAGTCGCTGGCGCGCACGTAGCGGTCCGGCACCATGACGGTCGTGCCGTTCGGCAGCGTATGTTCCTTCAGCAGCACCAGCATCGGCAGGTCGGTATAGCGGCGCGCGTAATCGTCGAAATACGCGCTGCGCTTTTCAAAGTAGAACTCCTTCAGGATGACGTGGCCCATGGCCATCGCCACCGCCGCGTCGGTACCCTGCTTCGGGTGCAGCCAGAGGTCGGCCAGCTTGCTGATTTCGGCGTAGTCGGGCGTGACAGCGACGGTCTTGGCGCCCTTGTAGCGGACCTCGGTGAAGAAGTGGGCGTCCGGCGTGCGCGTCTGCGGCACGTTGGAGCCCCAGGCGATGATGTAGGTCGAGTTGTACCAGTCGGCCGATTCCGGCACGTCGGTCTGTTCGCCCCAGATCTGCGGGCTGGACGGAGGCAGGTCGCAGTACCAGTCGTAGAAGCTCATGCAGACGCCACCGATCAGGCTCAGGTAACGGCTGCCTGCGGCATAGCTCACCATGGACATGGCCGGGATCGGCGAGAAACCGATGATGCGGTCCGGGCCGTGCTTCTTGATGGTGTAGACGTTGGCGGCGGCGACCAGCTCGTTCACCTCGTCCCAGCTGGAGCGGACGAAGCCGCCGAGGCCGCGCACCTGCTGGTAGTCACGGCGCTTGGCGTCGTTCTCGACGATGGAGGCCCAGGCCTCGACCGGGCCGTGCTTGAGACGCGCCTCGCGCCAGGTCTTGAGCAGGCGGCCGCGCACCATCGGGTACTTCACGCGGTTGGCGCTGTACAGGTACCAGCTGTAGCTGGCACCGCGCGCACAGCCGCGCGGCTCGTGGTTGGGCATGTCCCAGCGGGTGCGCGGGTAATCGGTCTGCTGGGTTTCCCAGGTGACGATGCCGCCCTTGACGTAGATCTTCCACGAGCAGGAGCCCGTGCAGTTCACGCCGTGGGTGGAACGCACGATCTTGTCGTGCGCCCAGCGGTCGCGGTAGGCATCTTCCCAACTGCGGTCTTCGCCCGTGGCGATGCCGTGGTCGCCCGAGAAGCTTTCCTTCGGGGCGGAGAAGTGGGTCAGTCGGTCGAGAAAGTGGCTCATGTGTGCTCTCCTGTTGCGGGGCTCGGCGGGGGCATGGGGTCAGGGGTTCTTCACGTAGGCGTTGCGGCGCAGGTAGAACCACCAGTTGATGAACAGGCAGATCGCGTAGAACGCGGCGAAGCCGTACATCGCGAGCTCGGGTGTGCCGGCCTTGATCTGCGCACCGATGACCACCGGTGCGATGAAGGCGCCGTAGGCGGCGACCGCCGACGTCCAGCCCAGCACCGGGCCGGCCTGCTGGCGATCGAAGATGACGCCGATGGTGCGGAAGGTCGAACCGTTGCCGATGCCGCTGGCAAAGAACAGCACGATGAACAGGCCGAGGAACATCGGGAAGTACTGCTCGGGCGTGGCGGAGCTGTAGGCCAGTTTCATCACGTAGCCGACCGCCACCGACGCGGCCACCATCACCAGCGAGATGATCTGCGTGACGATGGAGCCGCCCCACTTGTCGGAGATCCAGCCGCCGATCGGGCGCACTGCGGCGCCGACGAAGGGGCCGATCCAGGCGAAGGCGAGCACGGTGGGCGCGTTCGGGTTCGGCAGCGTGTGCTGCATGACGCCATTGGCATCGGGTACGTGGCTGACGCCGAAGATGACCTTCATCGCCAGCGGCAGCGCCATCGAGAAGCCGATGAAGGAACCGAAGGTGACGATGTAGAGGATGGTCATCGACCAGGTGTGCTTGTCGCTGAATATCTTGAACTGCCGGGACACGCCCTCGCGCATCGGTCCGAAGGCGGCCAGCTTCATCACGGTCAGCGCCATGATGATGTCGAGCGGAATCGCCACCCACATGTTCAGCAGGCCCAGACCGGTCGGCGCCGGCAGGTACAGATAGAGCATGAAGATCGCCGGCACGAAGGCCAGCGTGTACAGATAGGTGATCTTCGAGAAGGCGACGATGGGGTTGCCGGTGTCCGGCGACACCGCCTTCAGATTGTTCATGCCGAACCAGCACAGGATGGACAGCGGCACCAGCGACAGCACCCAGGCGAAGCCGGCGTTCTGGATCCAGGTCGGCGTGCCGGCGGCGATCTTGCCGAAGATCCAGCCGCTGTCCTTCATCAGCGTCATCGGCTCACCGCCGAAGGCGCCGAGCAGCGGCACCGTCATCACCAGCGGGATGACGATCTGCATCGTCGTCACGCCAAAGTTGCCGAGGCCGGCGTTGAGGCCCAGCGCGGTGCCCTGCAGCCGCTTCGGGAAGAAGGTGCTGATGTTGGACATCGAACTGGCGAAATTGCCGCCGCCGACGCCGCACCACAGCGCCATCAGCTGGAACACCCACAGCGGCCAGTCGGTGTGCTGCAGCGCGATGCCGGTGCCGATGGCCGGCGCCAGAAGCATGGCCGTGGTCAGGAAGATGGTGTTGCGGCCACCGGCCAGCCGGATCAGGAAGGAGGCCGGGATGCGCATCGTGGCGCCGGAGATGCCGGCGATGGCGGTCAGCGTGAACAGCTGGTCCTGGGTGAAGGGGAAGCCCAGGTTGAGCATCTGCACGGTGATGATGCCCCACATGCCCCAGACCGCGAATCCGCACAGCAGCGCGGGAATCGAGATCCACAGATTGCGGTAGGCCACCCTCTTGCCGGTCGATTCCCAGAAGGCATCGTCCTCCGGCCGCCAGTCCTCGACATCGGGGCCGCGGGGGGCGCTCTGTACCGGACGTGTGCCGGCGTGTGTGCTTGCGTTCATGATGATCTCCGTGGTGTCCGGTTCAGGACTGGGCTGCGGACGTGCCGTCCATCAGCGGGGTGCGGCGGACTTCGGTGAAGTACATCCAGATCAGCGACACCCACACCACGCCGTACATCAGCATGAAGGCGCTGGAGCGTATGCCGGTGAGATCGAGCAGGGCACCGAACATGATGGGCAGCACGAAGCCGCCGAGGCCGCCGGCCAGGCCGACGATGCCGCTGATGGTGCCGATGTTGGCGGGGTAGTCGTTGCTGATGTACTTGAACACGCTGGCCTTGCCGAAGGCCCAGGCGATGCCGAGGATGAACATCAGGCCGGTAAAGGCATACACGTTCAGACCGATATGGAAGGTCTGCTCACCGTTGATGGTGACGACGGTGAATTGCGTCTGCGGGTAGCTGAGCAGGAACAGACAGATCCAGCTCACCCACAGCACCCACCAGGTGACGCTGTGCGCGCCGTACTTGTCGGACAGCCAGCCGCCGATGGCGCGCAGCACGCCGCCGGGCAGTGAGAAACAGGCGGCGAGCAGCGCGGCGGCGCGGATGTCGAGGCCGTACTCGCCGACGTAGTACTGCACCATCCACAGGCTGAGCGCGACGTAACCGCCGAACACGATGCTGTAGTACTGGCAGTACTTCAGCACGCGCGGGTCCTTCAGTGCCTTCAGCTGGTCGACGAAGCGCACGTTGCTCGGCACCAGGTGGGCCGGGTCGCTGTGGCTGAACAGCCAGAAGATGATGACGGTGCCGAGCATGATGGCGGCGTACACCTGCGGCACCATGGTCCAGCCGAAAGCGACCAGCAGCGCCGGTGCGACGAACTTGTTCACCGCCGCACCCGAATTGCCGGCGCCATACACGCCCATCGCGAAGCCCTGCTGCTCCTTCGGGAACCAGCGCGCGACATAGGGCGTGCCGACCGAGAACGAACCGCCAGCCAGGCCGACGAACAGGCCGATGACGAGGAAATGCCAGTACTCGGTGGCATAGCTCATCATCCAGATCGCCGGCACGGTGGCCGCCATCAGCAGCGTCATCACGATGCGACCGCCGTACTTGTCGGTCCAGATGCCGAGCGGCACCCGCACCAGCGAGCCGGTGAGCACCGGCGTGGCGGTCAGCAGACCAAACTGCGTGGCATTGAGATCGAGCGCCTTCTTGATCGGTATGCCGATCACGCCGAACATCATCCACACCATGAAACACACGGTGAACGCCAGGGTGCTGACGATCAGCACCGACAGTGCCTGCCCTTTCCTGGTCATGACGGAATCCTCCCTTTAAGACTGATGCGATCTTAGGGAGCGGGTCAGTACGGCGGCATCCTTCGGTGGTAGCGCACGGAAGGTGCGGAAGAACGATGGCAGGGGCGGTCGTGTAGTTCCGAAGAACTACTTCATCGTCCGAATGGAGGAGGGTTGACCAGGGTCAATGAGAGCGGCTGCGATATGGGGCGCGTCGCAAACAGAGCTCGCTCGCACAAGACCGGCTCTTGGCCGCGGCCGCATCGGTGACGCTGCGCACGGTCGAGCAGGCCAGTCGCCCGTCTGTCACGCTTTCGACGAATCCGGCAGCCGGTGTGCCGATGTCAGATCAGGCCGCGTTCCACCGCGATGACGGCGACCTGCACGCGCGAGGCCACGCCCAGCTTGCGCAGGATGTGCTGCACGTGGATCTTCACCGTGGTTTCTGCAATGCCGAGGTCGCGGGCGATCACCTTGTTGCTGTCGCCGCGGGCGATGCCGCGCAGGATGTCGGTTTCGCGCGGCGACAGCGCGCCGCTCTGCGCAGGCGGTGCCTCTGCCGGCGGCGCCGGTGCGGCGGCCTGCCGGAACACCTCGACCAGCTTGCCGGTCATTTCGTCGGCCACCACCGGCTCGCCGCGCATCGCGCGATGAATGGCACGCGACAGCGCTTCGCCCTCCATCGTCTTCAGCAGGTAGCCGCTGGCGCCGGCGCGCAGCGCGGCGGCCAGATCTTCGCCGTCCTCGCTGATGGTGAGCATGATCAGACGCGCGCCCGGCGCCGCCTCGCGCAGCGCCGGCAGCGCGTCGACACCATTGACGCCGGGCAGGTGGTTGTCGAGCAGGATGACGTCGGGCTGCAGCGCCTCGGCGCGCCGCTGCGCCTCGCCGGCGTCGGCGGCGTCGCCGACGATCTGCAGCTTCGGGTCGCGCGACAGCAGGGCGGTCAGACCACGGCGGAACAGGGTGTGGTCATCGACCAGCAGGATGCGGATCGGGGCGTCGCTGTGCGTGCTGTTCATGAGGCGGCCTGCATGGGCTGTAGGTCGAGCAGTGTGGGGTCGCTGGCAGGCAATGTCAGGATGACAGAGGTGCCGCGACCGGGCGTCGAGAACACCTCGATGCGGGCACCGATGCGTGCGGCGCGTTCGGTCATGATGCGCAGGCCGACGTGGGTTTCGTCCGGCGGGCCACCGTCGGTGGAAAAACCGCGACCGTCGTCGCGCACTTCGAAGCGCCACTGCGGCTGCTGCTGCACGTCGAGCCAGACATGGCTGGCGCGCGCGTGCTTGCGGACGTTCGACAGCGCTTCCTGCACGATGTGCAGCACCTGTATCTGCACGTCCGGCAACAGCGGCAGACCGTGGTCGCGCATCGCTAGCGAGGCGCGCACGCCGCTCTGGTGCTCGAACTTGCGCAGCGTGGCGAGCAGGGCGGCTTCGATGTCCTCGGAATTGGCGCGGGTGCGGAAGTGCAGCAGCAGTTCGCGCACGTCGCCCGAACTTTCGCGCAGGCCGGCATCGAGTTCGTCCAGCATTGCGCGCGCACTGGCTTCGTCGTGCGTGGCCAGCGCCTCGCGCATCATTTCGACCTGCATTTTCATGAAGGCCAGCGACTGCGCGATCGAGTCGTGCAGTTCGCTGGCCAGGAAGTTGCGCTCCTGCGATACCGCGGCTTCGTTCTGCAGCGCGTTCAGGCGCAGGTTCTCCATGCCGCTGGCCAGATGCGTCGCCAGCGCTTCGAGCAGCGAACGCGTGGGCGCAGACAGCTCCACGCTGGCGTGGAAGAACAGGTCGACCTCGCCCATCAGCCTGTCCTTCAGACGGACCGGAACCGACACCAGGGTTTCGAAGCCTGCCTCGCCGCAGTATTGCAGCGCCTCGCCGCCCATCGTACGGATCGGGATGACGCGCGCAAAAGGCGGGGCGTTCGGCGCGCCGCAATGGCATTCGTCCGCCTTCAGGCAGCGCTCGCCGTCGGTCATGTAGGCCGGCAGTCCTTGCGAGGCGAGCATCAGATAGCGCTGGTTGGATTCGTCGGACCAGCGCAGCGCGACGCCATCGGCGTGCACGGCGCGCGCGACGTAACCGACGAAGCCGCGCGCCAGTTCTTCCAGCGAGCGGGCGGTGGCGATCAGAGAAGTTACCTCGTACAGCGCTTCGAGTCGCTCGCGCTTTTCCTGCAGCTCGGCCGTTTTGGACGTCACCTTGGCTTCGAGATTGCGGTACATGGCCTGTATCTGTTCCGCCATGTCATTGAAGCCGTCGGCCAGCGTGCCGAACTCGTCGCTGCTGCCGCGTTCGACGCGGGCGCCCAGATCGCCCTGCTGAATCCGCTCCAGCGCCTGCTTCAGCTGCCCCACCGGTTCCAGCACGAACAGATAGCCGATGTAGAGCAACACCACCGCACCGATCACCGCCAGCGCCATCGTTGCGAGTTGCAGCAGGTTGAGCAGCGCTGTCCAGTGCGACATGTGGTTCTCGATGCCGGCCACCAGCGCATCGATACGCCCGGTGAAGCGCGCGGTGTCGTCGCGCAGACCGTCGCTGCCGCGGGGTGCGGCGTCGAGCCAGCGCGCGCTGTAGATGCGCCAGTCGCCGCGTACCTGATCGAAACTGCGCCGGATGTCGTTGTCCAGTGGCACGAACAGCGGGCGCTCGGGGTCGCCGGCACGCAGCAGTTCGAGACTGCGTTCGAATTCGCGTCGGGCGTGCGGCAGCGCTTCGCGTTCGCCGGTGGCGACCAGCAGCGACATGCGGTAAGCCTGCATGCGCATGCGTCCGGCCTCGTTGACGGCAGCAGCGCCGCCGTCGAGCTGCCAGGACATCCACAGCGTGAGCGTGATCGACAGCAGCGCGAGCAGGGCGAACGGCGCCGCAGCGACAGCCAGCTTGGCGCCCAGTCCCCAGTGTTCTCGTTTCGACATGTGTCCGAGTTTAGGGGCTGTGCGTGCGAATTTCGAGGTCTACGACGTGATCGACGTCAAGCGGTCTTGCCGCGCACTTATTTCCTTGTACTATCCTTGAGACCGGAACGTCTTCGTCGTCCGCCGCTCGAAGGTGCGAAGACAACCGCTTCCGGTGCGTGCAGCAGCGCCGCCGCACGCCGGCCCCGAGCCAGAATCCCGCTCGTCGTTTCGCTCCTGGAGAAATGGATGACCTTGTTGAAAGGCCTCCTGTCCGGTTTTTTCGGCCCGCTCCGCACACCCGATCGCTCCCGTGCGCGCCTGGCGCTTGGCGTGGCGGCGCTCTGGGCGCCCGGCGCCCTCGTCCTGATCGACCAGCCGTGGGCGGCACAGGCGGGCTGGCTCGGCTGGTGCGTGGCCTGCGGCATCTGGCTGATGCGCAGCGGGGCGACGTCGCAAGCGATCGAGCCGTCGCCTCCGCCGGCCGACGATACCGCCGCGCTTCTGCACGAGTTGCCGATGGCCGCCTGCATCTGTTCTCTGCCGGACGGTGGCATGCGCGTGCTCAATGCCGCCCTGGCCACGATGGCCAACGAGAGCCCCGATGCGCTGCGTGGACGCAGCATTACCGAGTTCTGCCAGACCGCCGAAGATCGATCACGTGTGGTCGAGGTGCTGGCGCAGGGGCGCGGCACCGATGACGTCGAACTGCCGCTGCGCCGTCACGACGGCTCGGTGCGCTGGGTGTCGGCGGCAACCCGTCCGCTGTCCCATCAGGGGCAGCCGGCGCTGCTGGTCATCTGTCACGACATCACGGGGCACAAGCAGGCGGAACGCTCGCTGGCCGCGAGCGAAGAACGTTTCCGCGTACTGCTCGGTGCGCTGTCAGAGGCCGTGGTGCTGTATGACGCGCAGGCCCGGGTGCTGACCAGCAACCGTTCGGCGGAATCCTGTGCCTGGCTGGATGCGGCCCATGCGGGCCTGCCCGGCGGCAGCGACGAGTTCACCTTGTGTGACGAGCAGGGGCGGTCTCTGGCGCGCGACATGCACCCGGTCATCCGGTCGCTGGCTGACGGTCTGCCGGCGCGCGACGTGGTGATCGGTGCTGAGAGCGCGTCGGGTCAGATGCGCTGGCTGACCGTCAACACGCAGCCGCTGTTCCACGCCGGCAGCAAGCGGCCGTACGCCGTGGTGGCGTCCTATTCCGATCTCACCGCGCGCATTCGCGCCGAGCGTGCGCTGCGCGCCAGCGAACAGCGCTACGCGCTGGCCCTGCGCGGCATGAACGAGGGGCTTGCCGAGTGGATCACCGGCAGCGACCGCATGTATGTGTCGCCACGTCTGTCGCAGATCATGGGTTACGACGCGGGTGGCCGCCGCATGCGCGTACGCGAGTTCGTCGCCGGCATTCATCCGCACGACCGCAAGGCCTGGTCGGCCATGGTTGCCAGCCATCTGAAGGGGCGCAGCGATCACTTCCAGCAGGAACTGCGCATGCGCCATGCCGACGGCGGTTACCGCTGGTTCCTGCTGCGTGGCGTCGCACAGCGCGACGCGAGCGGACGCAGCAGCCGCGTCGTCGGTACCGTGGCCGACATCACCTTGCGCAAACGGCTGGAGGAGGTCGATGTGGCGGAGCGCGAACTGCTGTCGCTGATCGCCGCCGCCATGCCGCTGACCGAAGTGATGTCGCGTTTTGCGCGGCTGGTGTCCGGCCTGCTCAACGAGGATTCGATCTGCGCGGTGCTCACGCTGACGCCGAATACGAGCGCCGTGGTCGATGTGGTCGGCGCGAATCTGCCGGCTGTGCTGGGCGACTGGCTGCGCCGCAGTCCGGCCGGCGCCGACCATGATGGGCGCCTTCTCGAAACGCTCGCGGGGCGCCGTCCGCTGCTGTGCGAGGATGTGCAGGCGTCGCCCGATCTCGAGGGCTGTCGTGCGTTGTTCGCCGCCGAGGGCGTGCGTGCGTTGTGGGCGTTGCCGCTGGCGGCGCAGGACGGCGCGGTGCTGGGCGGACTGATCATCCTGCACCCGCAGGCCTGGCGGCCCGGGCGGGCGGACGAGAACGTGATCGAGCGGCTGGTCGACATTGCCCAGTTGGCGCTGGAACGGGCGCGCGCCGAGCGCCAGGTGCGCGAACTGAACGAATCGCTGGAACACCGCGTGGCCGAGCGCACCACGCTGCTGGAGCAGGCAAACAGCGAACTCGAAGCCTTCTCGTACTCGGTGTCGCACGATCTGCGCAGCCCGCTGCGGGCGATCAACGGCTTTGCCCACCTGCTGGCCGAGCACGCCGGCGCGGCGCTGGACGACGAGGGGCGCGACATGCTGGAGCGCATACAGCGCGGCGCCACGCGCATGGGTCTGCTGATCGACGACATCCTGCATTTCTCGCGGGTGTCGCGCGTCGACATGGCGCACAGCGAAATCAATCTGGATACGCTGGCGGCCCATGTCGTCGCCGATCTGGTCGAACAGTACCCGGCGGCCAGCGTCGAACTGTCGCCGCTGGGGCATGCCAGCGGCGATCAGTCCATGCTGCGGCAGGTGTTCGTTAACCTGATAGGCAATGCGCTGAAGTTCTCGTCGCGCAGCCCGCAACCGCGGGTCGAGGTGTTCGTCGAGAGCCGGCGCGGCATCGCGGCGATCTGCGTGCGCGACAACGGGGTCGGCTTCGATCCGGCCTACGCCGATCGCCTGTTCGGCGTGTTCCAACGCATGCATGGCGCGGAGGAATTTCCGGGCACCGGGGTGGGGCTGGCGATCGTCAAGCGCATCGTCGAGCGGCACGGCGGCGTCATCGGCGTCGAGGCGGCGCCGGGGCGCGGAGCCACCTTCCGTTTCACGCTGGCGGGCTTCCGTCCGTTCGATCAGGCCGACGCGGTGCCGGCTGACGCGCCGGCACGGACCGGGACGGTACCCCGCACCGGTACCTGAGAACGACAGAAGTGAAAACGGAGCGGTCCGCCAGGGCGGAGCGCTCCGTTGTGTCGGGGCGGAAGGCCGGTCAGCCGATCAGCCGCGTCAGCGCCTCACGGTACTTGTCGCCGGTGCGTTGGATGATGTCGGCCGGCAAGCGCGGGCCCGGCGCGGTCTTGTTCCAGTCCAGCGTTTCCAGGTAGTCGCGCACGAACTGCTTGTCGAAGGAGGGCGGGTTGCTGCCTTCCTGGTACTGGTCGGCTGGCCAGAAGCGCGACGAATCCGGCGTCAGCGCCTCGTCGATCAGGATGAGCTTGCCGTCGGCGTCGAGACCGAATTCGAACTTGGTGTCGGCGATGATGATGCCGCGGCTCTTCGCGTAGTCGGCGGCGGCGCTGTACAGCGCGATCGCGGTGTCACGCACCTTGGCTGCCATGGCGGCACCGATCAGCGCTTCGGTCTGTGCGTAACTGATGTTCTCGTCGTGGTCGCCCACTGCCGCCTTGGTGGCCGGCGTAAAGATGGGTGAGGGCAGCTTCGAGGCCATGCGCAGACCATGCGGCAACTGCACGCCGCACACAGCGCCGGTGCGCGAGTAGTCGCCCCAGCCGGAACCGATCAGGTAACCGCGCACGACCGCTTCGATCGGCAGCGGCTTGAGCCGACGCACGACGATGGCGCGGCCTTCGACCTGATCGCGTTCGTCCGCCGTCACCACCGACTCCGGCGCGATGCCGGTCAGGTGGTTGGGCGATACGCCGGCCAGCTTGCCGAACCAGAAGTTCGAAACGGCCGTCAGCACCTTGCCCTTGCCCGGGATTGGGTCGGGCAGGATGACGTCGAACGCCGACAGGCGATCGGTGGTGACGATGAGCATCTTCTCGTCGTCGATCGCGTAGATGTCACGGACCTTACCGCGGGCGATCAGCGGCAGGCTCTTGATGCTGGATTCGAACAGTGCGTCGGCCATTTCGGTCTTCGTTGCGGTCGTCGGTAAGGATCAGTTGACGGTCTGGGCCAGCTTGCCACTGGCGTACATGCGGGCGATCTCGTCGAGCGGGATGGCCTTGATCTTGCTGCCTTGGCCTTCGCAGCCGAACTGCAGATAGCGCTCCTTGCACACGGCCTTGGCGGCTTCGCGCGCCGGCTTCAGCCATTCGCGGGCGTCGAACTTGTCCGGGTTCTCGGCCAGGAACTTGCGCACCGCACCGGTCATCGCCAGACGGATGTCGGTGTCGATGTTGATCTTGCGCACGCCGTACTTGATCGCTTCCTGGATTTCCTCGACCGGTACGCCGTAGGTTTCCTTCATCTTGCCGCCGTACTGGTTGATGATGGCCAGCAGTTCCTGCGGCACCGACGACGAGCCGTGCATCACCAGGTGGGTGTTGGGGATGCGCTTGTTGATTTCCTTCACGCGCGAGATCGCCAGGATGTCGCCGGTCGGCTTGCGGGTGAACTTGTAGGCGCCGTGGCTGGTGCCGATGGCGATCGCCAGCGCGTCCAACTGCGTGGCCTTGACGAACTGGGCGGCTTCTTCCGGATCGGTCAGCAGCGACGAGTGATCGAGCTTGCCTTCGGCGCCGTGGCCGTCTTCCTCGCCGGCCATGCCGGTTTCGAGCGAGCCGAGGCAACCCAGTTCGCCCTCGACCGTGACGCCGACCTTGTGCGCCATGTCGACCACGCGGCGGGTGACGTCGACGTTGTAGTCGAAGGAGGCCGGGGTCTTGCCGTCTTCCTTCAGTGAGCCGTCCATCATGACCGAGCCGAAGCCCAGATCGATGGCGCCCTGGCAGATCGCCGGCGACTGGCCGTGATCCTGGTGCATCACCAGCGGGATGTGCGGATAGGCTTCGACCGCGGCCTGGATCAGGTGCTTGATGAAGCTCTCGCCGGCGTACTTGCGGGCACCGGCGCTGGCCTGCAGGATGACCGGGGCGCCGACTTCGTCGGCGGCACTCATCACCGCCTGCACCTGCTCGAGGTTGTTCACGTTGAATGCCGGCAGGCCGTAGCCGTTTTCGGCGGCGTGGTCGAGCAGTTGGCGCATGGATACCAGAGGCATGAGTTTCTCCTGCGAGTTCAGATTACGGTGGAGAGTTGACGATACTCCCCGACCTTGACGATTTTCAGTGTATTGGTACCGCCCGGAACGCCAATAGGCTCGCCGAAGGACAGCACGATGAGATCACCGACCTTCACGGCACCGCTGCGCAGCAGTTCGGCCTCGGCGTCGATCAGCATGCGGTCGCGGTCGGCGTCCGGATCGAGCTTGATCATCAGCGGCGTCACGCCACGGTACATCGACAACTTGTAACGGGTGCGCACTTCCGGTGTCAGCGCGTAAATGGGCACGCCACTGTTCAGGCGCGACATCCACAGCGAGGTCGAGCCCGACTGCGTCAGCGTGGCGATCGCCTTCACCTTCAGGTGGAAGGCCGAAAAAAGTGCGGCCATCGCGATCGACTGGTCGATGCGGGTGAACACGCGCTGCAGGAATTCCTGGTCCAGCTTCACCTCGGCCGACTTCTCGGCTTCGATGCAGATGCGGCTCATCGCCTCGACCGTCTCGACCGGATACTGACCGGAGGCGGTTTCGGCTGACAGCATGACGGCGTCGGTGCCGTCGAGCACCGCGTTGGCGACGTCCGACACTTCGGCGCGGGTGGGCACCGGGCTGCTGATCATCGATTCCATCATCTGCGTGGCGGTGATGACCAGCTTGTTCATTTCGCGGGACACGCGAATGATGCGCTTCTGCATCGCCGGCACGGCCGCGTCGCCCACTTCGACCGCGAGGTCGCCGCGCGCCACCATGGCGCCGTCCGACGCTTCGAGAATCTCTTCCAGCGCCGGAATCGCCTCGACGCGCTCGATCTTGGCGATCAGCTGCGCGTTGGAGCCGGCCGCGCGCAGCAGGTCGCGCGCCTGCTTCATGTCGGCGCCGCTCTTCGGGAAGCTCACCGCGACGAAGTCGACATTCAGCGACGCCGCGATCTTGATGTCTTCCATGTCCTTCGCGGTCAGCGCCGGCGCCGATAGGCCGCCGCCCTGGCGGTTGATGCCCTTGTTGTTCGACAGCTCGCCGCCGTGGCGCACCGTGCAGTGGATCTGCGTGTCGGTGACCGACTTCACGTCCATTACGATGCGACCGTCGTCGAGCAGCAGCACGGCACCCGGTTCGACGTCGTTCACCAGTTCCGGGTAGTCGAGGCCGACGTGGTCGGCGTCACCGAGCTGGCACTCGATGTCGAACACGAACTTCTGGCCGGCCTTCAGCAGCACCTTGCTGCCGGCGAACTTGCCGACACGGATCTTCGGGCCCTGCAGGTCGGCCATGATGCCGACCGTGCGGCCGACCTTGGCGCAGACCGCGTGCAGCGTTTCGACGCGCGCACGGTGGTCGTCCGCCTTGCCATGCGAAAAGTTGAGCCGCACGACATCGACCCCGGCCTCGACCAGGCGGGTGAGCGTGGCCAGGTCGCTGGAAGCGGGGCCGAGTGTGGCGACGATTTTGGTGAAGCGATGCATGGCTGGGCGGACTCCTCGTTGTTTTGTATGCGCGTTCTGTGATGTTCAGCCGTTGGCGCGCTTGAGCAGGATATCGACGGCCGGCAGCGTCTTTCCCTCGAGGAATTCGAGGAAGGCGCCGCCGCCGGTCGAGATATAGCTCACCTGATCGGCAATCCCGTATTTTGCGATGGCGGCGAGCGTGTCGCCACCACCGGCGATCGAATAGGCCTTCGATGCGGCAATCGCGCGCGCCACCGTCTCGGTGCCGTGACCGAATGCGTCGAACTCGAACACCCCGACCGGGCCGTTCCAGACGACGGTGCCGGCGGCCTTCAGCGTCTCGGCGAGCTTCGCGGCGGCCTTCGGGCCGATGTCCAGGATCATGTCGTCGTCGGCCACTTCATCGACCGCCTTCACCGTCGCTTCGGCGTCTGCGGCGAAGGCCTTCGCGCATACGACATCTTCGGGCAGCGGTACGTTCGTCTTGGCCATCACGCGCTTGGCGGCGTCTACCAGATCGGCTTCGGCCAGCGACTTGCCGATCTTCTTGCCGGCGGCCAGCAGGAAGGTGTTGGCGATGCCGCCGCCGACGATGAGCTGATCCACCTTGTCGGCCAGGTTTTCCAGCAGCGTGAGCTTGGTCGACACCTTGGAGCCGGCGACGATGGCGGCCAGCGGGCGGGCCGGCTGGCCGAGCGCCTTGCCCAGCGCGTCCAGTTCGCTCGCCATCAGCGGGCCGGCGCAGGCGATCGGGGCGTACTGTCCCATGCCGAAGGTGGTGGCTTCGGCGCGGTGAGCGGTGCCGAAGGCGTCGTTCACCCACACGTCGCACAGCGCGGCGAGCTTCTTCGACAGCGCATCGTCGCACTTCTTCTCGCCCTTGTTGGCGCGGCAGTTCTCCAGCAGCACCACTTCGCCCGGCGCGACCTGCACGCCATCGACCCAGTTCGCCACCAGCTTCACTTCGAAGCCCAGCAGTTCCGACATGCGGCGGGCGATCGGCGCCAGCGAGTCTTCGGGCTTCAGTTCGCCTTCGGTCGGACGACCGAGGTGGGAGGTGACCATGACGGCGGCACCGGCGTCGCGGGCGGCGCGGATGGCCGGCAGCGAGGCGCGGATGCGCGTGTCTTCGGTGATGTTGCCGGCGTCGTCCTGTGGCACGTTCAGGTCGGAGCGGATGAACACCCGCTTGCCCTTGAGATCGAGATCGGAAAGTCGCTTGAACTGCATGATGAATCCTCCGCGCGGTGCGTGATGAGCGTGATCGAGTGGATTTTCGGGAAGGGGAAAAACGAAGCGGGGCAGGGGCGCATGCGCCCGAACCCCGCTCGTCGATGCCGTGTCCTTACTTGGCACTCATCAGCGCGACGGTGGTGTCCAGCATGCGGTTGGAGAAGCCCCACTCGTTGTCGTACCAGGACAGCACCTTGACCAGTTTGCCGTCGGCCGACACGCGGGTCTGGGTCGAGTCGAACACGCTCGAACGCGGATCGTGGTTGAAGTCGATGCTCACCAGCGGCAGCGTGTTGTAGCCGAGGATGCCGGCCAGTTCGCCTTCCGATGCGGCCTTCAGGATGGCGTTCACTTCATCCACCGTGGTGGCGCGCTTGGCGGTGAAGGTCAGGTCGACCACCGACACGTTGATGGTCGGCACGCGCATCGCGAAACCGTCCAGCTTGCCGTTCAGTTCCGGCAGCACCAGACCGACCGCAGCGGCGGCGCCGGTCTTGGTCGGGATCATCGACTGCGTGGCGCTGCGGGCGCGGCGCAGGTCTTCGTGATAGACGTCGGTCAGCACCTGGTCGTTGGTGAAGGCGTGGATGGTGGTCATCAGGCCGGTGTCGATGCCGATCTTGTCGTTCAGCGGCTTGGCCAGCGGGGCCAGGCAGTTGGTCGTGCAGCTGGCATTCGAGATGACGGTGTCGGTGGCCTTCAGCACGCCGTGGTTCACGCCATAGACGACGGTGGCGTCCACGTCCTTGCCGCCCGGAGCGGAAATGATCACCTTCTTGGCGCCGCCCTTCAGGTGGGCCGAGGCCTTTTCCTTGGTGGTGAAGAAGCCGGTGCATTCCATCACCACGTCGACGCCCAGTTCGCCCCACGGCAGTTCGGCCGGGTTGCGGTTGGCCAGCACGCGGATCTTGTCGCCATTCACCACCATGTAGTCGCCGTCGACGCTGACCGTGCCCGGGAACTTGCCGTGCGCGGTGTCGTACTGCGTCAGGTGTGCGTTGGTCTTCGGGTCGCCGAGGTCGTTGATCGCGACGATTTCGATGTCGTGGCGCTTGCCGCCTTCGTAGTGCGCACGCAGCACATTGCGGCCGATACGCCCGTAACCATTGATCGCAACCTTGATCGTCATTTCAGCAACTCCCTCTCCGTTGGGTGTGGATTCAAGAAAAGTCTTCGATTGTGCGGCGCAACTTGTGGCTGCGCTGCGCCTAAATTGGCATTTGGAAACGCAAACGCGGCGGATGGGAACTTCATTCCGCCGCGTCGGCGCTTACCTGCCAAGCAGTTGTCGTGCCGCCTGCGCCACCGCGTCTGCGGTGATGCCGAAAGCCTTGTACAGCTCGCCGGCCGGAGCGGACTCGCCGAAGTGGTCCAGGCCCACCACGGCGCCCTCGAGGCCCACGTACTTGCGCCACAGATCGGTCACGCCCGCTTCCACCGCGACGCGCGGAACGCCGCGCGGCAGCACGGTTTCGCGCCAGGCGGCGTCCTGCCGGTCGAACACGTTGGTCGACGGCATCGACACCACGCGCACCGTGATGCCTTCGGCTTCCAGCGTCTTCTGCGCGGCCAGCGCCAGAGATACTTCGGAACCGGTGGCGATCAGCACGGCTTCCACCTTGCCGGCCGCATCGGACAGCACGTAACCACCGCGCGCGATGGCGGCGGTGGTCGCGGCGTCGCGCGGAACGTGCGGCAGGTTCTGGCGCGAGAACATCATCGAGGTCGGGCCGTCGGCGCGCTTGATGGCGCTGGCCCAGGCCACGGCAGACTCGACCGTGTCGCACGGGCGCCAAACGTCCATGTTCGGCATCAGGCGCAACGTGGCGGTCTGTTCCACCGGCTGGTGGGTCGGACCGTCTTCGCCAAGACCGATCGAGTCATGCGTGAACACGAACACCTGACGCACCTTCATCAGCGCCGCCATGCGCAGCGCGTTGCGTGCGTACTCGGAGAACATCAGGAAGGTGGCGGTGTAGGGGATGAAACCGCCGTGCAGCGCGATGCCGTTGGCGATGGCCGCCATGCCGAATTCGCGCACGCCGTAATAGAGGTAGTTGCCGCCCGGGTTCTTCGGCGAGATGCCCTTGGAGCCGGACCACAGCGTCAGGTTGGAACCGGCCAGGTCGGCCGAGCCGCCCAGCAGCTCCGGCAATGCGGGCGCGAACGCTTCGATGCAGTTCTGGCTGGCCTTGCGGCTGGCGATGTTCTCGGCCTTGCCGTCGAACTTCGCGATGGTGTCGGCGACCACCTGTTCGAAGTTGTCGGGCAGCGCGCCGCGCATGCGGCGGGTGAATTCGGCGGCCAGTTCCGGGTGTTCGGCACTGTAGGCGGTGAAGCGGGCGGACCATTCCTCTTCCGCCTTCTTGCCGGCCGGACGGCCGTCCCAGGCGGCGTACACGTCGGCCGGAATCTCGAACGGCGCGTGCGTCCAGCCGATGTGGGCGCGGGCGGCCTCGATTTCGGCGGCGCCGAGCGGCGCGCCGTGCACGTCGTGACCGCCGGCCTTGTTCGGCGAACCGAGGCCGATGACCGTGCGGCAGCAGATCAGCGTCGGGCGCGCTGTGTCGGTCTTGGCGGCGCGGATGGCGGCGTCGATCGCCGCGGCGTCATGACCATCGACCGCCGGGATGACCTGCCAGCCGTAGGCTTCGAAGCGCTTCGGCGTGTCGTCGGCGAACCAGCCCTTGACGTGGCCGTCGATCGAAATGCCGTTGTCGTCGTAGAACACGATCAGCTTGCCCAGACCCTGGGTGCCGGCCAGCGAGCACGCCTCGTGCGAAATGCCTTCCATCAGGCAGCCGTCACCGGCAAAGGCATAGGTGTAGTGGTCGACCACCGTGTGGCCGGGGCGGTTGAACTGCGCCGCCATCGCCCGTTCGGCGATGGCCATGCCGACCGCGTTCGCAAGACCCTGGCCCAGCGGGCCGGTGGTGGTTTCGACGCCCGGCGCGTAGCCGTGCTCCGGGTGGCCTGGCGTCTTCGAGTGCAGCTGGCGGAAGGACTTGATGTCGTCGATCGACAGATCGTAGCCGGAGAGGTGCAGCAGCGCGTACAGCAGCATCGAGCCGTGGCCGTTCGACAGCACGAAGCGGTCGCGGTCAGCCCAGTTCGGGTTGGCCGGGTTGTGCTTCAGGTGGTGACGCCACAGCACTTCGGCGATCTCTGCCATGCCCATCGGGGCGCCGGGGTGACCGGAATTAGCTTTTTGCACGGCGTCCATCGCCAGGGCGCGGATTGCGCCGGTGATCGGGTTGAAGCCTGCTTTCGGGGTGATGGAGGGCGCGCTCATCAGAGGGGGTTCCGGCCGGAAAAACCCGCAATTATCCGCGAAAACAAGGGGTCACGCCAGCCGTGCTGCGGCGCAGGAAGGGCGCGGATCTGCCGTCGATCGGGGTGGAGCGGTGGCGGAAACAGCGGCGTTGCAGGGCGTTTCAGTAGCGAGCGCGCGCTTTGCGGCCGTTCTCGACCAGCCGCAGGATGAGCGGCGTGAAGATGAGTTGCATCGCCAGATCGATCTTGCCGCCGGGAATCACGATGGTGTTGGCGCGCGACATGAAGGCGCCGCCCATCATCGCCAGCAGGTACTGGAAGTCGATGCCGCGCGGGTTGGCGAAACGGATCACCACCATCGATTCTTCCGGCGTCGGTATCGAGCGCGCAATGAAGGGGTTGGACGTATCCACCATCGGTACACGCTGGAAGTTGATGTGCGTGTTCTCGAACTGCGAACAGATGAAATGCACGTACTCGGGCATCCGGCGGAGGATGGTGTCGGTCACCGCCTCGGTCGTGTAGCCGCGCTGTTCGCGGTCGCGGTGCAGCTTCTGTATCCACTCCAGATTGATGATGGGCACCACGCCGATCCGCAGATCGACGTGCTGGGCGACGTCGACCTTGTCCGTCTTCACCGCGCCGTGCAGGCCTTCGTAGAACAGGATGTCGGTGCCGGCGGGAATGTCCTCCCACGGCGTGAAGGTGCCGGGCGCCTGCTGATAGGGTGCGGCTTCGCACTCGTTGTGCAGGTATTTGCGGATGCGCCCGCTGCCGTCGTTGCCGTACTGGCGGAACAGCGTCTCCAGTTCCTCGAACAGATTGGCGTCCGGACCGAAGTGGCTGAAGTGTTCGTTGCCGGCGGCGGCCTCGCGCGCCATCGCCGCCTTCATTTCCTCGCGGTCGTAGCGGTGGAAGGCGTCGCCTTCGACGATGACCGGGTTGACGCCTTCGCGGCGGAAGATGTGCTGGAAGGTGCGCGTGACCGTGCTCGTGCCGGCACCCGATGAGCCGGTGATCGCGATGACAGGGTGGCGGGCGGACATCCGGAGTGCTTTCCCGTGGGCTGGTGCGCGCGACCGCTCAGAGCGCCGAGAACAGGCCGCGCACGTTGAAGAGCGGCGAAGTGTATTCCCGATCGAGTCCCTGGTCGCTTTCCGTGTGGTACTGGACGATGCGGCGCACCTCCTCGCGCGAGCCGAAGATCAGCGGCGTGCGGCTCTGCAGGCTGCGCGGCGTCAGTTCCATGATGCGCTGCCGACCGTTGGTGGCTTCGCCGCCTGCCTGTTCGATCAGGAAGGCGATCGGATTCGCCTCGTACATCAGCGAAATGCGGCCCGGCGAAGCGCTCTGCATCGTGTCTTCCGGATACATGATGACGCCGCCGCGCGTCAGTACGCGGAAGGTTTCCGCCACCAGCGAGGCGATCCAGCGCATGTTGAAATCCTCGCCGCGCGGTCCGGTCTGGCCGGCCAGACACTCCTCGACGTAGCGCTTGACCGGCGGCTCCCAGAAACGCGACTTCGACGCGTTGATCGCGAATTCGGTCGTGTGCTCGGGAATCCGCATCTGTGGGTGCGTGAGGATGAAGGCGCCGATGTCGCGATCGAGCGTAAAGCCGTCCACGCCCTCGCCGGTGGTCAGCACCAGCATCGTCGACGGGCCGTACAGCGCGAAACCGGCGCACACCTGTTCGGTGCCCGGCTGCAGGAAATCGGACAGCTGCGGTTCGGCGCCCGGGTTCGGCGCGTGCAACACGGAAAACAGGCTGCCTACGGTCAGGTTCACGTCGATGTTGTTGCTGCAATCGAGCGCATCGAACAGCAGCAGGTATTTGCCGCGCGGCGGCTCGTCCGGTGTCGGGATGAAGCCTTCCAGACCCTCCGGCGCCAGCGCGGCCAGATGGCCTCCCCATTCGCACTCGCGCTGCATCGCCTCGTTGGCGATGGTGTCGAGCTTCTGCGTGACGCGACCGGACAGATTGATGGCCGCGCCGCTGCCGACGGCTTCGAAGCTGCCGAGCGAACCGACCAGCGCGCCCTTGTTCACGTGATTGGCGATGATTTTCACCGCGGTGGCCACGGCGTTCAGCAGGCTGGAAAAGATCCCGCTGGCGTGCGGGTGGCGCTGCTGCGCCTCGATGGTGTAACGCGTCAGGGTCTTGCGCCCTTCACTCATGGCAGCCTCCTCGGGTCCCGGTGTCGATTCCATCGTAGCCGCAGCGCGCGATCGCTGTCACATGCGGTTTGACGTCAGCGCCCGGCAGGGTGCGCAGGAGGGGTGTTGCTGCGTCGCTGGAGCGATGTGTTGCGTCCGCTGCAACAGAGTGTGCAATGCAAAAAAATACCCCGGACTCTTGCGAGCCGGGGTATGAATCCACAAACAAGGTTGTGGAGGAGGAGCCTGGGTCACCTGTCCGTTTTTGTTGAGCTGACAGGCTTTGACGCTAAACTGGTCGCTTCGGTTTGCAGTGCCTGCGAGGCGGTGTTCGCTGCGTTTCCGTTGCTGTTGCAGTGCAATATATCTGGAACTGGCCTTGGTTGAAAATAAGTTGTTTTGATAAGATCGATCAAACATTCTTATTTAGACTGATATGGCGACACAATGGACGCGCGGGGTGTCTCTCCGCCAGCTGAGAATATTCGAGGCGGTCGCACGACTGGGCTCGATTTCCCGCGCCGCGGAAGAACTGCATCTGACGCAGCCGGCAGTTTCGATGCAGGTAAAGGCGCTGGACGGGCTGATCGGCCTTCCTCTGATCGAGACCCTGGGCAAGAAGTTGCGCGTGACCGAGGTCGGCATGGAGATCGCCCGCCACGCGCGCGCCATCGACCACCAGCTGGCCGAGGCCGAGGCCGCGCTGGCGCAGATGGCGAGCGGACATTCGGGCCTGGTGTCGGTCGGCGTGGTCAGTACCGCGAAATACGTCGCCCCGCGTCTGCTGATGGCTTTCCGCGAGCGTTACCCGGACGTGCAGGTCCGCATTTCCCTGCACAACCGCGACGACATCTTCCGTCATCTCGAAGACAACCTGATCGACATCGCCATCATGGGCCGCCCACCGGCAGCGCTGGGCTGCGAGGCGCATGTCTTTGCCGAACACCCGCTGTCGGTGCTGGCGTGCGAGGGCCATCCGCTGGCCGGTGGTCGCACCGTCACGGCCGACGATCTGGGCAAGGAGGCCTTCCTGATCCGCGAACGGGGGTCCGGTACGCGGGTGACGCAGGAAAGCTATCTGGTCGAGCAGGGCATACGCCCGGCCGAAATCATCGAACTGCCCAGCAATGAAATCATCAAGCAGGCGGCCATCGCCGGCATGGGCCTGGCCTTCCTGTCCGAGCATACCTGCCAGCTCGAACTGCGCACCGGCGTGCTGTGCCGCATCGCGGCACCCGGCACGCCCATCGTGCGCAACTGGCACGTTGTATACAGGGATCGCAAGAATCTGTTGCCGGCCGCGCTGGCGCTGCGCGACTTCCTGATGCACGAGGGCGGCCGGCTGGTGAATTCGCAGGTGGCGCCGGTCCATCTGCCGGTGCACCATCCCTGAGGGCCGATCAGCGGCCGCCGTGTGCGGCCAGCCAGTCCATCCATTCACGGTAGAGGTCGGCGCTGGCGCCGACCACCACCGGCGTCTTGCGGCCAGGCGCCATGTCCAGCGGCTCGCCATCCAGCATCGAGCAGCGTGCACCGGCTTCGGCGGCGATCAGGCTGCCGGCGGCAAAGTCCCACATCATCTGGCCACCGTGCAGGTAGACGTCCAGCCTGGCGGCGGCGATGAAACACCATTCCAGCGCGCTGGAGCCGAAGTTGCGCTGTGAGTAGAAGGGCGACTGGGTGGCCAGTGCGTCGCCAAGTGCCTTCGGAATCCGTTTGAAATCGACGCCGGCCACCGCATCCAGCAGATGACGCGCCGGCGTGCGCAGCGGCAGTGCATTGCCGTTGAGAAAGGCGCCGCCACCCTCTTCCGCGTAGAAGGCTTCGTCGGTCATCGGGTTGTAGACGACGCCGTGGCGCGTGCGGCCCTCCTCGATGTACGCGATCGCGACGCCGAAGAAGGGGATGCCGTTGACGAAGTTGGTGGTGCCGTCGATCGGGTCTATGCACCAGATGCCGTCGTGACCTTCGTGCCACAAGCGCAACTGCACCGACTCCGGCATTTCCTCGCCGAGCACCGGGCGGTCGATGATGCGGGGCAGTCGTTCGATCAGCGCTTCCTGTGCTGCCAGATCGACCACGGTAAACAGGCTGCCGTCGTCCTTCTGGTTGCGCTGCGCGGTCAGGAAGTGCGGCATGATCACCTCACGGGCGACGCTGCGTGCGGTGTCGACGATCTGTAGCAGTGTGGTTGAGCTCATGGTCGTTCGTCAGTGAGCCGCGTCGCGACGCCGGAAGCACTCCGGCCGGCTGGCGTGGCAGTATCGTTCGCGGCGGCAGCCCGTCGTCGGATGCCCTGATGCCATAACGGTTACGGACATTCCGACCATGAGGGGCCGATCGTCGCCGACGGTGCAAAAAGCCTCGCCGGCGGGTGTTCTTGCAGTGCACAAATATAACACGATGATTCCACGCTTCTTTTGTCCCTTGCCCGCGGAACCGGCCGGAACGATCACCTTGCCGGCGCCGGTGGCGCATCACATCGACCGCGTGCTGCGCCTGGCCGACGGCGATGCGATCACGCTGTTCGACGGGCGCGGCAGCGAATTCGCCGCCCGCCTGGTGCGCAACGGTCGCAGTGTCGATGCCGCGGTCGGCGTCGAATCGACGCCACAGCGCGAGTCCGCGCTCGACGTCACGCTGCTGCAATGCCTCGCCGCTGCCGACAAGATGGACTGGATCGTACAGAAGGCGGTCGAGCTCGGTGTGGCGCGGGTGCAACCGGTGGCCAGTCGGCGCGCTGTGGTCAAGCTGGCCGGCGAGCGTGCGCAGCGGCGGGTCGAGCACTGGCAGCAGGTGGCGGTGTCGGCCTGCGAACAGTGCGGCCGCAATCGCGTGCCCGAGGTACGGCCCCTGCTGACCTTGCCGCAGGCGCTTGCGGCCGCGAGCGGGCAGCGTCTGCTGCTGCATCCGGAAGGCGGCGTACCGCTGAAGTCGGCCGGGCTGCGCGCCGATGAACCCATTACCGTGCTGATCGGACCGGAGGGCGGCTTCGATGCCGACGAACTGGCCGCGGCGCGCGCTGCCGGCTTTGCCGCGCTGACGCTGGGGCCGCGCGTGCTGCGCACGGAGACGGCGGGCGTTGCCGTGCTGTCGGCACTGAATACCCTGATCGGAGATTTCTGATGTTCGATGCGCTGCCTGCCGTCGCCCCGCTGGACGAAGCCCGGCTCGAGCGTGCGGTGTCGAGATTGCGTGCCGATCTGCTCGACGCCCAGTACTCGATACTGGAACAGGGGCGTACGCCGGTCGTGCTGCTGATCGCCGGTGTGGCCGGTGCCGGACGCGGACGCCTGGTCAATACGCTGAACGAATGGATGGACCCCCGTCACATCCGCACCAGTGCCTTCGGGCCGCGCGACGAGGCGGAACGGCAGCGACCGCACATGTGGCGCTACTGGCAGGCGCTGCCGTCGCGCGGTCGTACCGCGATGATTTTCGAGGGCTGGTACAGCGAGGCGATCAACGCCCGCGTCGAGCGCCGGATCAAGCGGCGCGCCTTCTGGCATACCCTGCACGAGATTCAGCGCTTCGAACGCATGCTGGCGATGGAAGGCGCGGTGCTGCTGAAGTTCTGGCTGCACCTGGACGCCGACCGCCAGCGTGCGCACTTCCGTGCGCTGGAGCGTGACGCGGCGACGCGCTGGCGGGTGACTGCCGAGGACTGGCGTGCGAATCGCCGGCACAAGCGCATCTGCAAGGTGGCGGAAGAGGCGATCCGGCTGTCGGACACCTCGCATGCGCCCTGGCACCTGATCGACGCAAGCGACGCCGCGCAGACCGAGCTGGTGGTCGGCCGCATCGTCCTGAAGGCGCTCCGAGAAGCGCTGGCGGGGCCGCGCAAGCCGCTTGCGCCGGCGCTGCCTCCGCTGGTGGTACCGAGCGAGCAGCCGGCTCAGCCCGCGCATGCACCGTCCAAGCCGATGCGCAAGGACGACTACCAGCCCGAACTCGAACGCCTGCAGGGCCGGCTCAACCTGCTGCTGCGCCATCCGGCCTTTGCCCGGCGCGCGCTGGCGGTGGTGTTCGAAGGCATGGACGCTGCCGGCAAGGGTGGCGCGATACGCCGTATCACGCACGCGCTCGATGCGCGCAATTACCGTGTGCACCCGGTGGCGGCGCCGACCGAGCACGAGCGCCTCTATCCGTGGCTGTGGCGCTTCTGGCGTGACGTGCCGCGCGATGGCCGGGTTTCGCTGTTCGACCGCTCCTGGTATGGCCGCGTGCTGGTCGAGCGGGTCGAGGGCTTTGCCGTGGAAGCCGATTGGTCGCGCGCCTTCGAGGAAATCAACGCGTTCGAACAGGAGTGGACCGAACACGGCATCATCGTCTGCAAGTTCTGGCTCGAAGTCAGTTCCGATGAGCAGCTGCGCCGTTTCAACGAGCGCGGGCGCCAGCGCTTCAAGCGTTTCAAGATCACGCCCGAGGACTGGCGCAACCGTGACAAGTGGTCGCAATACGTGCCGGCGGTGCAGGACATGCTGGTGCGCACGCATACCGAACAGGCGCCGTGGAACGTGGTGTCCGCCGACGACAAGTACCGTGCGCGGCTGGCCATACTCGACGCCCTGTGCGATCGCCTCGAATCGGAACTGGGCTGAACGTGCCGGAATTGAGACAACGCAAGTTCTGCGGCACGTCCGCCGGCGCGCGCTCGGCTAGAATTCGCTGAATTTCCCCATCGGAACCCGCATGCACGCCGATCCCGACTCGCCGCGTTTCGTTGCCTGGGTGCGCAGTGCCGCGCCCTACATCCACGCCTTCGGCGGTCGAACCTTCGTCATCGCGGTCGGCGGCGAGGTGCTGCAGGGGCCGCTGGCCAATTCGCTGGTGCAGGACTGCAACCTGCTCGCCGCGCTCGGTATCAAGCTGGTACTGGTGGTGGGCGCCCGCCCGCAGATCGAGGAGGAACTGGCCGCCCGCGGCCTGCCGCCGCGCTATCACAAGGGCCTGCGGGTGACCGACGCGCAGGCGATGGACTGCGTCAAGCGCGCCAATGGCGCCATCCGCATCGACGTGGAGGCGCTGTTTTCGCAGGGCTTGCCGAACACGCCGATGGCCGGCAGCACGATCGAGGTTGCCTCCGGCAATTTCCTGACCGCGCGCCCGGTCGGCGTGGTCGATGGCATCGACCACGGTTACACCGGTACCGTACGCAAGGTCGATGTCGAGGCACTGAACGACGCGCTGGCCGACAGCGACATCGTACTGATGCAGCCCTACGGCTACTCGCTGACCGGCGAGGTGTTCAACCTGAGCATGGAAGAGGTTGCCGAATCGGTCGCCGTCGCGCTGCAGGCGACCAAGCTCATCTACCTGTGCGACGCGCCGGGCATCGTCGACGAACAGGGCGCGCTGGTGCCCGAGCTGACCGCCGACGAAGCGGCGCAGTGGCTCAAGGCCGGGCGCGGCATCACCGAAGATCTCGGGCTCTACCTGCCGCGCGCCATCCGCGCGGTGAAGCTGGGCGTGGCGCGCGCCCACATGATCGATCGCGATCTCGATGGCGCACTGCTGCTCGAATTCTTCACCACCCAGGGCGTGGGCAGCGTCATTTCGCGCGAGCGGCTGGCACTGATGCGCAACGCGCGGGTGGACGACGTACCTGCCATCGCCGGCCTGATCGCACCGCTGGAGGCCGACGGCACGCTGGTCAGCCGCGGCCGCGAGCGGCTGGAACGCGAGATCGAGCGCTTCAGCGTTCTCGAACACGACGAAGTGATCATGGGCTGCGCCGCCTTCTATCCCTATCCGGAAGAGCAGATGGCTGAGCTGGCCTGTCTGGCCGTGATGGCGGAATACCGTCGCCACGGCTACGGCGAGCAGATCCTGAGCTATGTCGAGACGCGTGCTCGCGCCGAGCGGATCAAGCAGCTGTTCGTACTCACGACGGTAACCGCGCACTGGTTCGTCGAGCGGGGTTTCGTCGAGGCCGGTGTCGATGCGCTGCCGCGCGTGCGTCGAGAAAACTACAACCCGCAGCGGCGCAGCAAGGTCCTGGTAAAACGCCTGTGATCGCAGCCGGAGCCCGCTCATGCTCAGTGCTCTGACACGTCGCATCGGCGTGCTCCAGGGGCGCTTGCTCGCCTCCGGCATCCTTCTGGGCGGCGTGCTGTGCGTGGCGCTGCTGTGGGCTTACGGTCTCATTTCCGTGCACCTGGTCGAGCGGGAGTCGGCGCGCATCGATTACCTCGTCGCCGACATGCAGGCCCGGCTCTCTGCCGCACTGATCGCCGATCCGTCGCGACTGGCGGCGGAGGTGAGCATGCTCCGGCGCGTCGGCCAGCTCGACTATGTCGAGGTGCGGGACGAGGCGGGGCGCGTACTGATCGCCGACGGTGGTCCGGCCGTGCTCGGTGCGGCACACGGCAGTATTCGTGAGGCACTGGAATCCGGGCGTGGTCGCTACGACATGCGCATCGATCTGCTGCAGCCGGGCCGGCGTGCGCCGGTCGGCGTGCTGCGCGCCAGCGTCGACATGTCGGGGCTGCTCTCCTCGCTGGCCATGTTGCGCAACGGCGCGCTGGCGCTCGGCGGGCTGGTGTTGCTGATGCATGTCTGGCTGGCGCGCTGGGTGCTGGGCGGGGTGCTCGAAGGCGTCAGTGCGATCGAAACCCGGGCGGTGGCGCTGCGTCGCGCCGAAGAGGTCGATCCCTTGCCGGTGCGCGGCGACGACGCGCTGGCCCGGCTGACCCGCGCCTTCAACCAGATGGTGCAGGCGCTGGAAGAGCGCGTCACCGCGCTGCGCAAGAGCGAGTCGCGCTTCCATGCGATCGCCGACTTCACTTTCGGCGTCGAGGCCTGGTTCAGTCCGCAAGGGCGGCTCATCTGGGTGAACCGCTCGATCGAACGGGTGACCGGGCACAGTCCGCTCGACTGTCTGCTGGCCGAGGATCTGGCGAGCATGCTGATTCACGAAAAGGACCGCAAGATTTTCGCCGCCCGCGCGGCCGACGCGCTGGCCGGCGCCAGCGGCGAGAATTTCGAGGTGAGGCTGCTGCGCCGTGACGGGTCGATCGTGTGGGTTTCACTGAACTGGCAGCCCATCTACGACGAGTCGGGTACCTGCCTCGGCGTGCGCGTGTCGGCCGACGACATCCAGAGCCGCAAGGAAGCCGAACTGAAGCTGCTCGACACGGTGACCGCGCTGCGCCGCGAACAGGGCCTGCGCGACTACTACCTGACGCGCAGCGAGGAAGAGCGTTCGCGGCTGGAGGCGCTGCTCGATCTGATCAAGCTGGGCGTGCTCTTCGTCGACCGCGATGGCCGCGCCCAGCACGCCAACCGGATGCTGAAGACGATCTGGGGCTTTGCCGAGAACGAGAACCTGTCTGGCATGCGCGATGCCGTGCTGATCGAGCGCACAGCGGTGCTGCGGGCCGACGAAGACATCTACCGCGAGCGCGTGAAGTCGATACTGGCCGCCCGTGCGCCGACGGATCCGCAGGACATTCCACTGCGCGACGGCCGCATCATCCGCGAGCAGTCGGCCTTGGTGCCGTCGGCCACGCCCGGCCGCTTCCTCGGCCGCGTCTGGCTTTACGAGGATGTCACCGCCGAGCGGCGTGCCGCCGAGGCGCTGGTCAATATGGCGGAACGCGATCCGCTGACCAATCTGTACAACCGTCGCCGTTTCCACGAGGAACTCGCACGGATGATTGCCGACGCCGCCCGCCGCCGCACCCAGCTCGGCCTGCTGCTGTTCGATCTCGACGGCTTCAAGCCGGTGAACGACCGTTTCGGCCATCAGGCCGGCGATGAGGTGCTGACGCGGCTGGCGCGCGACGTCGGTGCCATCATCCGGCGCAACGAAATGTTCTTCCGCCTCGGCGGTGACGAATTCGCGGTGCTCGCGCCGGATACCGACGAGACCGCGCTGACGGGCCTCGCACGCCGCATCGGCGAGCGCGTCGCCGGCATGGTGTTCGAGTTCGACGGCGCCCAGGCCTGCGTCACCACCAGCACCGGCATCGGCATCTATCCCTTGCACGCACACAGCGGCGAAACCTTGCTCAGTGCAGCGGATTCGGCGATGTACGCGGCAAAGAACGACGGCAAGAACGCATTCCGGATGTCGCAGCGGCGGCACGGCACCTGACGCGGTCCCCTTCATGATTCAACATGTCGATTCAGCGCCCGGCACAGGGCCTAGAATTCGATACATCCAACGTTTACAGGAGTGACAGATGGCACGCATGGTTCAATGCATCAAACTGGGTCGCGAAGCCGAAGGCCTCGACTTTCCGCCGGTGCCCGGTGCACTGGGCGCACGTATCTTCGAATCGGTGTCGAAGGAGGCGTGGCAGCAGTGGGTGAAGTACCAGACCATGCTGATCAACGAAAACCGTCTCAGCCTGATGGACCCGCGCGCACGCAAGTATCTGGCGGAACAGATGGAAAAGCACTTTTTTGGTGAAGGTGCGGACCAGGTCACGGGCTTCGTGCCGCCGGCCGCCTGATCGACACAGTTCTTCACGGGAGCCGTCCAGGGTGCGTGATAGCTTTTCATCATGACTGTATCCACCCGCCTGTCCAGCGTCCTGCAGGGGCCGCGTTGCTGTCCGTATTGCCTCAGCAGCAACACGAAGGACTCCAGCTGGAAGAACTCGGACGAGAAGGCCGGACGCTTCTGGCTCAAGCCGGTACGTTGCCGCAACTGCCACAAGCGCTTCGTCCGCTTCCGGCGTATTCCGCTCGCGGCGGTCGGCGGCTCACTTGCGCTCGGTCTGCTGGTGGCCATCGTGGTCACCGTCCAGGGGGTCGAGACGCGCACTCCGACCGAGCACGAACAGCTCATTGCCGAACTGGAGCCGCTGGAGGCGGAGCGTCAGCGCGCTGAAACCGGTGACCCCGAGGCGCAGTACGCCTACGGGATGATGCTGGCCCAGGGCGGGACCGGCGAAGCGACGGATGTGGCGGAATCGGTGAAGTGGCTGGAGAAGGCGGCCGAACAGGGGCACGCGCGGGCCCAGTACGAACTTGCGCTGGCGTTGAAACTCGGCCGCGGCACGCTGCAGGATTACAAGGCCGCCGGCAGGTGGTTCCGCACCGCGGCGCGCAGTGGCCATGTCGGCGCGCAATACCACATGGGCCGCCTGCACCGCATCGGCGAGGGTGTCTCGCTCGATCTGGTGCGTGCCTACGCATGGTTCAATCGCGCTGCCGCACAGGGCCACGGCGCGGCGCGCGGGGCGCGGGATGAAATCGCGGCGTCGCTCAAGCCGGATCAGCTGGCGCTGGCGCAGCAGCTGTCGCGCGCGCCCGAAATGCCCGAGAGCGACGCCCCACTGCCCGACATCGCCAGTTCTACCGCATCCGGGGAAGGCGACGCCCCGGCGGCGACTGACCCGCCGCGCTGAAACTAATCGGCGGCTGCGGCGGCTTCCATCGCGGCCAGTCCGGCGTGGCGGACGTCGGTACCCTTCACCATGAACACCACGTACTGCGCCATGTTCTTCGAGTGGTCGCCGATGCGCTCGATCGCCTTGGCGATGAACAGCAGGTCGAGGCCGCAGGAAATGGTGCGCGGGTCTTCCATCATGAAGGTGATGAGCTGACGCATGATGGACTTGAATTCGGCATCCACCTCCTTGTCCTGACGCACCACCTCGGTGGCGCTGGCGAGATCCATGCGCGCCAGCGCGTCCAGCGTGCGGCGCAGCATGTCCACCGCCATCGAGGCCGCGTGCCGCAGTTCGACGCGCGGCACGAAGATGGCGTCGGACTCGAGGATGTGACGTCCCATCTTGGCGATCTTCTTCGCCTCGTCGCCGATGCGCTCCAGATCGGTGATGGTCTTCACCACCGACATGATGACGCGCAGGTCGCTGGCGGCCGGCTGGCGCTTGGCAATCAGGTGATTGCAGGCGTCGTCCAGCTCGATCTCCATCGCATTGACCTTCTTGTCGTTGGCGATCACTTCTTCGAGCAACGGCAGGTTGCGCTCGATCACGCCGCGCATCGCGTGCTCGATCTGCTGTTCGATCAGGCCGCCCATCTGCAGCAGGCCGGTGCGCACGCTTTCGAGTTCGGCGTCGTAGCGTTTGGAAATGTGTTCGCTCATGGCGTCATGTCCTGAAGGATTTAATGGGGTTGGACCCCATGCGGGCGGCGATGTTCAGGCGTGCAGCGCGCGCACACCGTCGGCTGACGACACCAGCGCAAGGTCGGCGCGTCGGCGGGCGAACAGCCCGTTGGTCACGGTACCGGTCAGATGGTCCAGTTCGCTCTCGAACAGAGCTGGTTCGGCGATCTTCAGCCCTGCAACGTCCAGGATGAGATTTCCGTTGTCGGTGACGAAGCCTTCACGCAGCTTCGGTACGCCGCCTAGCTTGGCCAGTTCGCGTGCGACCAGGCCGAGTGCCATCGGAACGACCTCGATCGGCAGCGGGAAGCGCCCCAGCATGTCGACGCACTTCGAACTGTCGGCGATGCAGACGAAACAGTCGGATGCGGCGGCGACGATCTTCTCCCGCGTCAGCGCACCGCCACCGCCCTTGATCAGGTTGAGTCCGGGGTCGATCTCGTCGGCACCGTCGACATAGACCGGTATGCGGCGGCCGGAGGCGATCGCCTCGTCCAGCGTCAGTACCTTGATGCCGTGCCCGCGCAGGCGGGCGGCGGACGCTTCCGAACTGGCGATCGCGCCGGCGATCTCGATCTTCTCGGCGGCCAGCAGGTCGATGAAGTGGTTGGCGGTGGAGCCGGTGCCCACACCCAGCAGGTCGCCCGGTATGACGTGGGGCAGGGCAGCGCGGGCGACGGCAATCTTCAGTTCATCGGCGGTCATCGAACGGAGTCCTCGGTATTCAGGCGGCCTTGCCATCGTCGTGGATGAAGGCCTTGTAAGCAAGATGCGGGATCAGCAGGTGCAAAGGCATTCTAAGCCAGTGGCTGCGTGCGTAGAGGATCTGCCGGCGCGCGCGACGCCACGGCGAATCGCTGCTCGGGTGCAGCGGATACATCGACGCGTCGATCAGGTGGTCGGTCAGCGCTCCGGTCGGACGGGCCGCCAGTCGCGTGCGGCCTTCGCTCGCCACCGCATCGGGAATGTCGGTGCCGAAGATCCGCTGCGCGAAGCGCAGTGCCAGCAGTACCGGATACTCGAGCTGCTGCGCGCGTGCGCGCGGCAGAAGTGCTGTCCAGAATCCGGGCTCCGGCGAGAACTCGTCCAGCAGGCAGTGCAGATCGTAGAGATCGCGCAAGCCCTTCTGCAACTCGCCGAAGAACAGGTGGCAGGCCGAGTGCATCACCATGTCGACCGGCGACAGCACGTGGAACACATCCGGGCAGTGCGGCACGGCGACCGGATGCGCGTCGGCGATCAGCTGTGTCGCGTCGGGAATGTGGCCGGAGGTCGGCGGCACGATGGTGTGGTGCAGGTCGATCACGGTGCCGCGCGTCATGTGCTCGATCGGCGGTAGCTCGTGCATCCACTCCCGGTAATAGCGCTGGTCGTAGGAATTCAGGTGGGTCGGGCGCCAGCCGCTGCGGAACAGCGCGCCTTCGGCACGATCGATGACGTTCTTTGCCACCATCAGGTCGATGTCGTTGAACAGGCGTGAACGTCCTGCGCGCAGGCCGGCTGCGGCGTAGGCGGCGCCCTTGAGCAGCAGCACCGGCTGGCCGAGCGACTGCAGTGCGTCGCCGATCACCGCCAGTTCCTGCAGCAGCGAATCGCGGTGCAGCGCGGCGATGCGTAGCGCGGCATCGAGATGGAAGCGCACCTGTGGCGGCGTGCTTTCCAGGCGTCCGGCGTCGCGCAGCCGCTCGGCCAGTTGACCGAGCAGATCGCTGGTGCGCGCCTGCCCGATCAGGGCTTCCCAGTCGCGCGCGTCGAAGCGTTCGGTGAATTCGGGTGTGGCGAGTGTTCTCGCCAGGTGGGTGTCCGTCTGTCGGCTCATGTTCCGGTCGGGGCGCAGCGGCCGGCGGTGGTGCCGGCCCGCCTCAGGCGCTACGCGTGCAGATCGATTCGAGTGCCGGCACGATCTGGTCGAGCGAGCCGTAGCGCGCAGTGTAACCGTCGCAGCCATCGACCAGACGGCCCATCGCTTCGAAGCCGGTGACGCCGAGACGCGGATAGTTGAAGGAATTGCTCACCAGCTGCATGAAGGTGTGCGCCTTGCCGTGCGCTTCGATGTCCAGTGCATGACCGGCCGCGAACTGCGGAAACAGGATCCAGCGTGGCTGCACCGGCGTCAGCGCCGCCTCGACGCTGGCACGCGGCGCGCGCATGTGCGCCACCGTGCCCTTCGCCGTGTCGTGGGCGATCGGGCCGATCACCGGCTGGCCCGGGAGCTGGCGGACGATGTCTATCGATTGGTTCTTCAGGCTGACCGGTCGCGGCAGCGGCATCAGCAGACCGTCGTCGAGGCCGATCATCGCCAGTTCGTCCGACAGCAGGCGCCAGCCGCGCAACGCCAGTGCGGCGCACAGCGTGCTCTTGCCCGAGCCGGGCGGCGCGGCCATGACGAGGCCCAGCCCGTCGCGTTCGAGCACGGCGGCATGGATGATGAGGTAGTGCTGGGCGTGGTTGGTGAATACCCAGTTCAGGCCCCATTCGAGCATGGCAACCGCCTGATCGCCGGGCAGCGGTTTGAACGGCTGCATGCCCTCGAAGCGGAAGATGGCCTGCGGACGAACGATGCGGCGCAGCGGACCGCCGGCGGTGACCTCGACCGGGTAGTCGCAGAACGCCTGCGCGTCAGCAAGCGGGTAGTCGTGGTACAGCGCTGAAAGACCGTCGGCAACGGCCGGCAGGTTCGAGCGTATCCCCGCCACGAAACGTCCCATCTGCAGTCGGACACCTTCGCGGCTGAGCAGATGCGCACGCACTTCGCTGATGGATAACTCGCCTAGCGTTGCGGGCATCGGTTCAGGTGCTGCGCGAAATGATGCCAAAGCGCTCGAGATCCAGCAGGATGTCCTCCGTTTCGGCGAGCGAACCATCCGTGTCGGGCAACGGCGCCGGCATTTCGCTGCTGCTGAGGTCTCGCGCTTTGAGCGCCGATATGCATGCGCCGCCGCCGGGCGAGAGAAGACGCGTTACGGACTGCCGGGCGTCGTACATGACTGCACCGTCAGACCAGACGAGTAGGAATACCGACTCCGCGTGCGGGAGTGTCCAGGAGGCCTCGCCAGTCGTCACCGTCAGGAGCGGTCGCCGTTACACCAGATATCGGCCGTGTCGTAGACGTCGACACGATCCTTGAATGCGAGCAGGCTCGACTGGCGCGGGTAGGAGTTGAACGCGTTCTGGAAGGCGATGATCACTGCCTCGGGCGTTTGCAGGCCGGTGGCGGGGTAACGCGAACCATAGAAGTAGGCGTTCAGCAGGGCTGCGACCGCGTGGAAAGCGACCGTTCGCATATTCGTTGAATCAGTGACCCAAGTACCGAGCGTTCCGGTGCCGTCGATGGCGTTCTCGAGCGTCACGTTGGAGCTCGACTTGTAGTACGCGACGCCGAAGACCGAATTGAAGATCTGGCCCTTGCCATAAATGAGGGGGAAGACATTCGGGTCCGCCCAAAGACGCTTGCCTTGCGGGCCTTTCCAGAAGCCCGGGCTGCAGCCGCACGGGCGGGGTGTGCCTTCACGCGACAGATTGCCGGAAGCGATTTCCGAGCCGGTGCAGGTGCCCCAGGTGCTGGTGCCGAAAGCGGAACGGCTCGCCACCGACAGCAGCACACCGGCGCCCGCTGCACCGCCGCGGGTCAGACGCCGCCGCGCGGCATCCACTTGCTCGGTCTGCGGGGTGGGGACTGCGTCGGTCTGGCTGTTCTTGTCGAGCTCGTTCATTTGATTTCACCGATAAGGCACGTTGCCGCGGATGTTAGCGCGCTTGTCCATGCTGGCGCGCCGACTTGATCACGGCGACCTGAGGATGCGCAGCTTGCATCAGGCGATCGTTGGATAGCCGATGACTAGCAAGAAGCGGACCGCTTGTGATTTTTCCGTGTAAGTGAATGATTGGATGTGTGTTTTCATATTTTTTCAATCATTGCGCTGGGGCTTGCCGGGGGGACTGTAAATTTCGCCGACGGTCGCTGCCGGACAGCCTGCAAGGCCTGCCCGGCAGCGGGTCGGACGCGCGTCGCAGCGTTGTGTCAGCGGCGTAGCGGCGGCAGGTCGGTGCAACTGCCTTCGGCGACTTCGGCGGCGAGGCCGATCGATTCGCCCAGCGTCGGGTGCGGGTGGATGGTGTGGCCGATATCGACCGCGTCGGCACCCATCTCGATGGCCAGCGCCACCTCGCCGATCATGTCGCCAGCCGAGGTGCCGACGATGCCGCCGCCGACGATGCGGTGAGTGTCCGCGTCGAAGATGAGCTTGGTGAAACCCTCATCCCGACCGTTGGCGATGGCCCGTCCGCTGGCCGCCCACGGGAATTTGCCGACCGTCACCTCGCGGCCCTGGACCTTCGCGTCGTCCTCGGTCAGGCCGACCCAGGCGACTTCCGGATCGGTATAGGCGACCGACGGAATCACGGTGGCGTCGAAGTGGCGCTTGTGACCGGCGATGACTTCCGCCGCGACGTGGCCTTCGTGTACCGCCTTGTGCGCCAGCATGGGCTGGCCGACGATGTCGCCGATGGCGTGGATGTGCGCCACGTTGGTTCGCATCTGGCTGTCGACCGAGATGAAACCACGCTCGTCCACCCGCAGGCCGGCCGCTTCCGCGTTCAGCTTGCGACCGTTCGGCGAGCGGCCGACCGCCACCAGCACGCGGTCGTAGGTCTGCGGCTCCGCTGGCGCCTTCGCCCCTTCGAAACTCACCCTGATGCCCTCCGCCGTCGCTTCCGCTCCCGTCACCCGGGTATTCAGCATGACGGCGTCGAAGCGATGGGCGTTCTTCTTCTCCCACACTTTGGCCAGATCGCGGTCGGCGCCCTGCATCAGCCCGCCGGTCATTTCGACCACGTCGATGCGGGCACCCAGCGTCGAGTAGACGGTGGCCATTTCGAGGCCGATGATGCCGCCGCCGATCACCAGCATGCGCTTCGGAATGTCGGCCAGCAGCAGCGCGCCGGTTGAATCGACGACGCGCGGATCGTCCGGCATGAAAGGCAGCTTCACCGCCTGGCTGCCGGCGGCGACGATGCAGTGGCCGAACTTCAGCACCTTCTTGTCACCTGTTTCCGCCTTGCCGTCGCCGGTGGTCAGTGCGATCTCCACATGGTTCGGATCGACGAAGCGGGCGTTGCCGCGCACCACCTTCACCTTGCGGGCCTTGGCCATGCCGGCCAGGCCGCCGGTCAGCTTGCCGACCACCTTGTCTTTCCAGCCGCGCAGCGCGCCGATGTCCACCTCGCGCGCGCCGAACTTGATGCCGTGGGCGGCCAGCGCTTCGGCCTCGTCGGCCACGGCTGCCACGTGCAACAGCGCTTTGGACGGGATGCAGCCGACGTTCAGGCAGACGCCGCCCAGCGTGGCGTAGCGCTCGACGATGACGACATCCAGACCGAGGTCGGCGGCGCGGAAGGCGGCCGAGTAGCCGCCGGGGCCGCCACCGATCACCAGCACAGCGCAGCTTTCATCGACCTTGGCCGGTGCGCTGCCGGTGGCGGCCACCGGCGCGGCGGCTGCGGCCTGTGCAGGGGCCGGGGCGGCCGGTGCAGCCGCCGGTGCCGGCGCGGGCGCCGCCTCGGCAGCGCCCGTGGCGTCCATCGTCAGCACCACGCTGCCTTCCGATACGCGGTCGCCGACCTTCACCTTCAGTTCGACGATGCGGCCGGCCTGCGGCGCGGGGATGTCCATCGTGGCCTTGTCGGACTCGAGCGACATCAGCGGCGCGTCCGCCTCCACGGTGTCGCCCGGCTTCACCATGATTTCGATGATGGGCACGTCCTTGAAGTCGCCGATGTCGGGGATTTTTACAGTCAGTGTGCTCATGGCCGTTCCCCTCACATCAGTACGCGACGCATGTCGGCCAGCAGCGCGGCGACATGGGCGTTGAAGCGGGTGGCGGCTGCGCCGTCGATCACGCGGTGATCGGCGGTCAGCGACAGCGGCAGTATCAGCCGCGGCTGGAAGGCCGAGCCGTCCCACACCGGTTTCATCGTGCTGCGGCTGACGCCGAGGATGGCGACCTCCGGCGCATTGATGATGGGCGCGAAACCGGTGCCGCCGAGGCCGCCCACGCTGGATATCGTGAAGCAGGCGCCCTGCATTTCCGCGGCGGAGAGCTTGCCGTCGCGCGCCTTGGTCGCCAGCTCGCCGCATTCGGCGGCAAGCTGCGCCACGCCTTTCTTGTCGGCGTCGCGGATGACCGGCACCACCAGCCCGCCCGGCGTGTCGGCGGCGAAACCGATGTGGCAGTACTGCTTCATGATCAGCGCCGGCTCTTCCGCCTGCAGGTCGATCGAACTGTTGAACTCGGGGAATTTCTTCAGCGCCGCGCACACCGCCTTGATGATGAAGGCCAGCATGGTGAGCTTGACGCCGGCCTTGGCCTGTTCCGCGTTGATCTGCTGGCGGAAGGCCTCGAGGTCGGTCACGTCCGCTTCTTCGTGGTAAGTGACCGCCGGGATCATGACCCAGTTGCGCGCGAGATTGGCCGCCGACAGCTTGCGGATTCGCGACAGCGGCTTGCGTTCGATGTCGCCGAACTTGGTGAAATCGACCTTGGGCCAGGGCAGCAGATCCAGGCCGCTGCCGCCACCGGCAACGGCCGGTGCGGATGTGGCCGGCGCCTGCAGCGCGCCCTTGACGAAGGCGTTGATGTCTTCGCGCGTGATGCGTCCTTTCGGACCGCTGGCTTTCACACGGGTGAGATCGACGCCCAGTTCGCGCGCATAGGCGCGCATCGACGGACTGGCGTGCGCCTTCTTGCCGCCCACCAGCTCGGCCGCGATGTCGGCGGCGCTGGGCAGTGCGACCGCGCCGGCGGCCGGCGTGTAGTCGCCGCGGGCCGACTGCGTGGTCGTGGCTGGTGCGGCGCCGGCGGCTGCGACTGGAGCGGCAGCGACAGCCTTTGCCGGAGCCGGTGCCACGGCGGCGGCAACGGGCGCCGGTGCGGGGGCCGGTGTGGCGGGCGCGGCGGCGGGCGCCTCGCCCACCTCCATCGTGCCGATCACGCTGCCCCGCGACACGCGGTCGCCGACCTTGACCGTGATCTGGCCGATGACACCGGCGTGCGGCGCCGGAATGTCCATCGTGGCCTTGTCCGATTCGAGTGATACCAGCGGCGCGTCGGCTTCGACGCGGTCGCCGGGTTTGACCATCACTTCGATGACGGGGACATCGGAGAAGTCGCCGATGTCGGGTACTTCAATATTGATCGTGCTCATTCAAGCCTCGCATTCGATGCGGCCGCGCACAGCGCGACCGGGGCGTGGGTGTTGAAGGCCGACCGCAGATCGGCGCGGACAGCTCCGGTCGTCGCGGACAAGGACCAGAAGGGGTCTTCATCCGGGACGATCGGGCGTGTCGGCGTCGATCCGCGGTCCGCTTCTTCCGACTCAGACGTACAGCGGGTTCGGCTTGGTCACGTCCAGACCGTAGCGCGCGATGGCGTCCGCCACCTTCGCCCGGTCCAGCGCACCGTCGTCGGCCAGCGCCTTCAGCGCCGCCACCGTCACCCAGTGTCTGTCCACCTCGAAATGCGAGCGCAGCGCCTCGCGCGTGTCCGAACGGCCGAAGCCGTCGGTGCCCAGCACGACGTAGCGGCGCGGCACATAGGCGCGGATCTGCTCGGCGAACAGGCGCACGTAGTCGGTGGCCGCGATCACCGGACCGCGCGTGTCGCGCAGGCAGTTCTCGACGTGCGAGGCGCGCGGCGTTTCCAGCGGGTTGAGCAGATTCCAGCGCGCGCAGTCGGCGCCGTCGCGGGCCAGCTGCGTGAAGCTCGGGCATGACCACAGGTCGGATTCCACGCCCCAGTCGCTCTTCAGCAGGTCGGCGGCGGCGATCACCTCGCGGAAGATGGTGCCGCTGCCGGTCAGCTGCACGCGCGGGCCGTTGGAGGCGGCACCGCGGCGGAACAGGTACATGCCCTTCAGGATATCCGCCTCGGCGCCTTCCGGCATCGCCGGGTGCTCGTAGTTCTCGTTCATCACCGTCAGGTAATAGAACACGTCCTCCTGCTCGGCCATCATGCGGCGCAGGCCGTCCTGCACGATGACGGCGACTTCGTACGAGAAGGTCGGGTCGTAGCTGATGCAGTTCGGCACTGCGCCGGACCACAGGTGGGAATGACCGTCCTCGTGCTGCAGGCCTTCGCCGTTCAGCGTGGTGCGGCCGGCCGTGCCGCCGACCAGGAAGCCGCGCGAGCGCTGGTCGCCGGCGGCCCAGATCAGGTCGCCGATACGCTGGAAGCCGAACATCGAATAGAAGATGTAGATCGGGATGGTCGCCACGCCATGCACCGAGTAGGCGGTGGCGGCGGCGATCCAGTCGCTCATGCCGCCGGCTTCGTTGATGCCTTCCTGCAGGATCTGGCCGGTCTTCGATTCCTTGTAGAACATCAGCTGGTCGGCGTCCTGCGGCACGTATTTCTGGCCCTCCTGGTTCCAGATGCCGATCTGCCGGAACATGCCTTCCATGCCGAAGGTGCGCGATTCGTCCGGCACGATGGGCACGACGCGCTTGCCGATGTGCGGGTCGCGCAGCAGGATGTTCATGATGCGTACGAAGGCCATCGTGGTGGACAGTTCGCGGCCTTCACCGGACGCTTTCAGCAGCGCATCGAAGGCCGACAGCGGGGGCACTTCGAGCGGTTCGGCCTTGGAACGACGCTGCGGCAGGTAGCCGCCGAGCGCCATCCGGCGCTCGCGCATATAGGCGACTTCCTTCGAGTTCTCGTCGAACTTCAGATAAGGCAGCGATTCCAGTTCGCTGTCCTTGATCGGCAGGTCGAAGCGGTCGCGGAATTCGCGCAGCGATTCCAGATCGACCTTCTTCTGCTGGTGCGAAATGTTCTGCGCCTCGCCCGAGCCGCCCATGCCATAGCCCTTGATCGTCTTGGCCAGAATGACGGTGGGCTGGCCGGTGTGGTTCACCGCCGAGTGGTAGGCGGCATACACCTTGTGCGGGTCGTGGCCGCCGCGGTTCAGGCGGAAGATGTCGTCATTGCTCCAGTTGGCGACCATGGCCGCCAGTTCCGGGTACTTGCCGAAGAAGTGCTCGCGCACATAGGCGCCGTCGCGCGCCTTCATGGTCTGGTATTCGCCGTCGACTACTTCCATCATGCGCTGCGCCAGCAGGCCGGTCTTGTCCTGTGCCAGCAGCGGATCCCAGTAACTGCCCCACAGCAGCTTGATCACGTTCCAGCCGGCGCCGCGGAAATCGCCTTCGAGTTCCTGGATGATCTTGCCGTTGCCGCGCACCGGGCCGTCGAGGCGCTGCAGATTGCAGTTCACGACGAAGATCAGGTTGTCGAGCTTTTCGCGCGCGGCCATCGCGATCTCGCCCAGCGTTTCCGGCTCGTCGGTCTCACCGTCGCCGATGAAGCACCACACCTTGCGGCCTTCGGTGTTGGCGATGCCTCGGTCCTGCAGATACTTCATGAAGCGGGCCTGGTAGATGGCCTGCAGCGGGCCAAGGCCCATCGATACGGTCGGGAACTGCCAGAAGTCCGGCATCAGCCACGGATGCGGGTAGCTCGACAGACCCTTGCCGCCGACTTCCTGGCGGAAGCTGTCGAGTTGCGCCTCGGTCAGGCGGTCCAGCATGAAGGCGCGGGCGTAGATGCCGGGTGCCGAGTGGCCCTGGAAGTAGATCAGATCGCCGCCGTGGGTCGGGCTGGGCGCATGCCAGAACCAGTTGAAGCCCACGTCGTACAACGTGGCACTGGAGCCGAAGCTGGCGATGTGGCCGCCGACATTGGTGTCCTTGTTCGCGCGCAGCACCATGGCCATCGCGTTCCAGCGGATGTAGCTGCGGATGCGGTGCTCGATCTCGTAATCACCGGGCGCCTGCACCTGCTTGCCGGCCGGTATGGTGTTTACGTATGCCGTGGTGGCCGAGTACGGAATGTTGATGCCGGCGCGCCGCGACAGCTCGGTCAGCCGCTCGATCAGGTAATGCGCACGCTGCTCGCCGGCGTGTTCGATCACGCCTTCCAGCGCGTCGAGCCATTCCTGGGTTTCGACGGCATCCGGATCGGAAGCGAGCAGGGGATTGGGTAGTGCAGACATCCAGGCTTTCTCCTCTTTTTTGATCGAGCCGTTCGATCAGATGCACCGCCGATGCACAACCCGGTCGGGGCATGGAGCCCGCCCGGGGTCGTCAGCGTGCCGGGCGAGGAGAAACTCGTCCGAAGCGCCTGTCCGTCTGCGCATGGGTGATGCAAGTGTCGACAGCTCTGAAGCGGCAGCGGGTAGCTGCCATGGCAGCGTCGAACGCAGGGATCGCCCGCGTCGACGTGTCGCAATTATGGACACCCCCCGGACTTGCCGCCAGTGGTGGAAAACCGAAATCCGGTCGTCCGGCCGCAAAAAAGCGGGCAACTCCGGGGCCGGAGTGCCCGCAACCGAGGAGATCGTCTGGTCTTGTACAAGACCCGGATGGCGTACGGCGGGTGAGGGATCGCCTCACCCGGATCGCGCGTCAGCCGTGCTGTATGTAGGCCACGTGGGTTTCCGTGTACTCATACAGCCCGTGCTTGCCGTCGGCCCCGCCGATGCCCGACTTGCGGCGGCCAGCGTGGAAACCCTGCATCGCTTCGAAGTTCTCGCGATTGACATAGGTCTCACCGAACTGCAAGTCGCGGATCGCGCGCATTGCAGCATTGAGGTCGCGCGTATAGACCGACGAGGTCAGGCCGTAGTCCGACGCGTTGGCGTGAGCCACCGCCTCGTCCAGATCGTCGACCAGCTGCACCGGCAGCACCGGGCCGAAGATTTCGCGGCGCATGATGTCCATGTCGGCGCGGCAGTTGATCAGCACCGTGGGCTCGTAGTGATAGCCCGACGCGCGGTCGGCGATCTGGCCACCGAGCACGCACTGGGCGCCGTCGCGCTTGGCCTGTTCGACCATGGCGGCGACCTTGTCCAGGCCTTCCTTGTTCACCAGCGGGCCCATGTCGATGCTCGGGTCGGCGATCGGATCGCCGTAGCGGGTGGCGGCCATCTTCGCGGTGAGCTTGGTGATGAATTCGTCGGCGACTGCGCGCTGCACGTAGATGCGTTCGGCGCAGTTGCACACCTGCCCGGTGTTGATGACGCGCGAGGCGGTGATCGCGGTCGAGGCGAGATCGAGGTCGGCATCGGCCAGCACGATGGCCGGCGCCTTGCCGCCCAGTTCCAGATTGACGCGGGTCAGGTTGCGGCCGGCGGCCTGCATGATGCGGCTGCCGGTTTCGACGCTGCCGGTGAAGCTCACCATGTCGATGGCGCGGCTGCCGGTCAGCGCGGCGCCGGTGGTCTCACCGCGGCCGCCGACCAGGTTGAACACGCCGCGCGGCAGTTCGGCCGCGTGCACCAGCTTCGCGAACAGGAAGGCGTTGAGCGGCGTTTCCTCGCTCGGCTTGATCACGATGGTGTTGCCGGTGACCAGTGCCGGCGCCATCTTGCGGGCGATCAGGAAGAGCGGGAAGTTCCACGGCAGCACGCCGGCGACCACACCGACCGGCTTGCGCAGCAGGAAGATGCTTTCGCCCGGGCGGTCGCTGGTCAGCACCTCGCCCTCGATGCGACGCGCCCATTCCGCCATGTAGTCGAGGTAGTCGGCAGTGAAGTCGACCTCGACGCGCGCCAGCCCCAGCGTCTTGCCCTGTTCCAGCGTCAGCAGGCGCGCCATCTCCTCGCGCACGCCGCGCAGGCCTTCGGCTACCTTGCGCAGATGCGCTGCGCGCTGGATGGCCGGCAGCTTCGCCCATTGCGGCTGTGCCGCACGGGCGGCGGCGATCGCGCGTTCGACCGCGGCGACGCCGGCTTCAGGCACCGTGTCGAGCAAGGCGTGCGTGGCCGGGTTGAACACCTCGATGCGGGTGGCGACGTCGGCCTCGTCGAAGCGTCCGTCGATGTAATTGTGATGGGTACTCATTGCAGCTTCTCCTTGGGACGGAAATCAGGCGGCGCGCGTCATGCGTTTGCCGAAGGATTCGGACAGGTAGCCGAAGGTGAGGCCGGCGACCCAGGTCAGGCCGACGAACAGCGCCTTCTCGAAGGTGTCGCCGGTGGCGCCGAAATAGGTGGCCGCGCCAAGGAAGGCGGCCGGTGTGTAGGACAGCGCCGCGACGTCGGCCATCGCCACCAGCACGAAGGCCAGCACCGCGACCAGCAGCGCCAGCGCCGGCAGGCTGCCGCCGGCCAGCGCGACCAGCCACATCGTGCCGGCGGTCAGCACGACGCCGGCCAGCGCGGCGAAGGCCGATTTGCCGAGCGCCTGACTGCCGCCGCCAGCGGCGAAGAAGGTGGCCCAGGCGACGAAGCCTATCCACGGGTTCAGCTGCAGGTTCGGCATGCCGATGCTCAGGCAGACCCACAGTGCGACCAGCAGGGCGATGCTCAGTGCGAGTGCGTGCAGCAGTTTCATTTGATGCCTCCTTGAGTGAGGCCGGAGGCGCGCCGCGGCACGCCTCCGGCCGGGACTTACCAGACGTAGGCGTACTTGATGTTGATGCTGTTGTTGACCGGCCGGTTCTCGCCCTCGATGCCGTGCGAGTAACGCAGCGCGATCGATTGGTTGCCGTAGTAATGGAACATCACGCCGAGCGAACCATCGAAGCCCCACGAGTCACCGGCGCCGTTGCGGCCGCTGATGCGCTCGTAGTCGACACCGGCGAACGGCTCCAGCCAGTCGTTTACGCGATAGCCGAAGCGGTTGTTGGTGTGCCACAGCATGCCCGGCCGGTTGCCGTCGTCGCGCCGGCTCTGCGCGACGAAGCCCAGGTCGCCGGTCCAGCCGATGCGCTCGGTCAGCGGCACGTACCACAGCAGGCTGGAAAGGTTCTTCCAGTTGGTGTCGCTGACGTCCTTGTCGCCGATCGGGATCTGCAGGAAGGTCTGGAAACCCAGCGTCGAACCGGGCGTCGGCTTATACCAGATGGCCGCGCCGGTGATGGTGTCGCCGAAACCGCTGATATGGCGCGCGTCAGGATCAACGGCGTCGCGGTTGCGGATGCCCACCGTCGGCTGGATGACCTCGAAGGCCAGACCGATGTTGCGGTTCGACTCGGGCGTCCAGAAGCGCACGTACTTCGACAGGCCGATGATCTTCTGCGCGCTGTTGCCGCGCTGGCGATCACCGTCATTATCGAACAGCCGGCTGTCGCGCTGCACGGTGGCGTACTGCACGAACACGTTGAACGGCTGGTCGAAGTTCACCGGCAGGTCGTACTCGTGCGGACCGATCACGTCGAAGGTGGTCTGGGCGCTGGCGCTGCCGGACAGCAGCGCCAGTGCGATACCGGCAGCGGAGACGACAGCCTTTGCGGCGCGGATGGGAGTGTTTGCAGCAGTGCTCATGAGGGTATGTCCTTGTTATGCTGTGTCGGGCAGGCGCGCGGCAGAGCGGGCGCCCCGGCGGATCATTTCTTGGGCAGCTTGAACACCCAGATCACGCCGCCCTGCGGCACGGTGGTCTTCTTGTCGAGCACCGCGTTGAAAGCGCCCTGCATGCGTTCGGCATCGACACCCCAGCCGGACTGCACGGCGACATACTGTTCGCCGTCGACCTCGAAGGTGGAGGGCACGCCGGTCACGCCCGAGTTGGTCGGGAATTCCCACAGCAGCTTGCCGGTGCTGGCGTTGAAGGCGCGGAACTTGCGGTCGTTGGTGCCGCCGCCGAACACGAGATTGCCGGCCGTGGTCATCAGCGGGCCCCAGTTCATTTCCGGGTAGGTGTGGGTCCACACCTTCTTGCCGGTCTTCAGGTCCCAGGCCTGCACTTCGCCGATATGCACCTTCGACTCCGGCGTCATGCGCACATTGGTGAGCACGTTCTCGATCGACACGCCGAGGTAGAGATCGCCCTTGTTGTACTTGACCGGCTCGCCGGTCAGTTCCGAGCACAGATTGTTCTGCGCCGGGATGTAGAGCAGGCCGGTGTGCGGGTTGTAGGCCTCGGGCGGCCAGTCCTTTCCACCCCACAGCGAGGGGCAGAAGTTCACCGTCTTGCCGGTGGCGGGGATGCGCGCCGGGTCATAGGTCGGGCGACCGGTCTTCGGGTCGAGCTGGGTGAATACGTTCTGCGTGACATAGGGCCAGGCATCGACGTAGTTCACCTTGCTGTCGGTGCGCTCCAGCATCCACAGATAGCCGTTGCGGCCGGCGTGCACCAGCGACTTCACCTTCTTGCCCTTGTGCTCGAGGTCGATCAGCAGCGGGGCGGATACCTCGTCCCAGTCCCACGAATCGTTGTGGTGATACTGGTGGTAGCCCTTGAGCTTGCCGGTGTCGACATCCAGTGCCAGCACCGAGTTGGCGTACAGGTTGTCGCCGCTGCGCGTGTCGGCCATCCACGGGCCGGCGTTGCCGACACCCCAGAAGGCGAGGTTGGTGTCCGGGTCGTAGGTGCCGGTGATCCACACAGAGCCGCCGCCGCGCTTGTAGGTATCGCCCGGCCAGCTGTCGCCGCCCGGTTCGCCGGGGCCGGCGATGGTGTAGGTCCGCCACGCTTCCTTGCCTGTGTCGGCATCGAAGGCGGCGACGAAACCACGGATGCCGTATTCGCCACCGGAACTGCCGATCATGATCTTGCCCTTGGCGGCCAGTGGCGCCAGCGTCATGTAGTAGCCGGACTTCCAGTCGGCCACCGCGGTCTTCCACACCTCCTTGCCGGTCTTGGCGTCGAGCGCGACCAGGAAGGCGTCGGTGGTGGCGATGTAGACGCGGTCACCGTACAGCGCGACACCGCGGTTGGTCGGGTGCAGCTGCTGCAGTTCGTCCGGAATGGTTTTCTTGTAACGCCAGATCTCCCGACCGGTCTTCGCTTCCAGGCAGATGACCTGGTTGTTCGGTGTGGCGACGAACATGTAGCCGTTGTTCACGATGGGCGGCGCCTGATGCCCTTCGGTCATGCCGGTCGAGAATGCCCAGGCCAGCTGCAGCTTGTCGACGTTCTTGTCGCTCACCTGCTTGAGCGGGCTGTAGCCCCAGCCGGCGTAGTTGGCGCGGTACATCAGCCAGTTCTGCGCCTCAGGCTTGTTCAGCCGCGCGTCGGTCACCGGCGTGTAGGCCGGCAGCGCACCGGCCACCAGCGGTGCGAGCAGTGCCGCCGCGACGGCGGTCCGCTTCATCATGGTTCTCATGCTTCCTCCTGTGTTTTAGGGCGAAGGTGTGGTCGCGCTTCGTGGGCGCGACCGCTGCTGCAGCCCGGACGCTTCGCCTTGTGACGTCCGGACGGTGTAAAGCGGGATCGGCCGGTCAGCCCTTGCGCACGCCGGGGACGGAGCTGAACGCGCCGGCCACCACCAGCTCGCCGTTCTCGCTCTTCAGCGGCAGCCAGGGCAGGGCGCGTCCGGCTGGACCCGCGGTGACGGCACCGGCCTTCAGCGGGTCGAATTTGGAGAAGTGGCAGAAACAGAACATCGCGCCGCCATTGGCGTCCCACTCGCTCACCTCGCAGCCCTGGTGGGTGCACACCGCCGAGTAGGCGAGCACGCCGTCGGCGCTGCGGGCGCGGGTTTCGTCGTCGAGCGACGCCGGGTCGAAGCGCATCAGGATGACGCGACCCAGACGGCTGCCGTCGCGCACGAGCGCATCGGTCACGGCGAAGGGCAGCGCGCGTACCGGCTTGCTGGTGAGCGGAATGTCGGCGACCTTCAGCGGCTGCGGCGTGTCTTCGTCGTCCATGCGCACCAGACGGTCGCCCGGTTGCGGCGGCAGGTCGGCCGGCTCGCTGGCCTGCGCGCTGCGCAGGCCGCTGCCAAGCATCACGGTGACCGCGATGGCGGCCTTCATTGCATCGCGACGCTGCATGCAGCAGGGGGCGCACGCGCTGTCGGCGACTTTTTTCGTGTTGTCCTTGTCCATGGTCTCCTCGCTGTTTTGGGTGTGGCGAACAGCGCTGGAGCGAGCGGCGTGCCATGTGCCGGACGTGGCCTCGATATGCGTATGGGCTGTGTTGCAGACGTGTTTCAAACGACGCAGCGACGCCGGATTTGCCCGCCAGAACGGGGAATCCATCCCGCGAACAAGCCGGGTCGAGGGCGGCGGGAATTCCCGCTCAGGTGAGACGGAATCTCACTCGAAGTGAGACAAATCCTTGTAATTCAGTGGCTTGCAGGGGTGTTGCGATGCTGCGGTGCAGCGGAGATTCCGCTTGAAGCGCGCGGAAGGCGTCTCCTACACTGTCGCGAAAACAGCCGGCGGCCGGACCGCAAGGCGATGACGAAAACGTGTCGGAGGAGGACGGGCCATGCGATTCAGGGACGAGTTTTCGCAACACATGCGGCGGGTCGCCGCAGCGTCGGATGCGCGCGCCGGCGCGCTCGCGCTGGCGGGCGAGGCGCGCATCGCCGATTCCTGGCGGCGCTCGATGGAGCTCTACCGGGTGGACCCCGAAGTGCCGGCGGCGCCGCGCATCCTCAGTGCGGCGGAGGTGCGCGAGCGCTGCGGGCGCATCGAATCCTTCCTGCAGCTCGCGCGCCTCGGCGTGGGCAAGCTGCACAGCCAGATCAAGGACGCCGGCTACTGCGTGCTGATGACCGACGCCGACGGCAGCACGGTCGATTTCCGCGGTCTGCCGACCATAGACCACGAATTCAAATCGCGCGGTTTCCGTGTCGGCGCCTGCTGGTCCGAACAGGACGAAGGCACTTGCGGCGTCGGCACGACGCTGGTCGATCGCGCGCCCATCCTGGTGCACAAGGGTGAGCACTTCCGTGCCTACAACATCGGCATCACCTGCAGCGCGGCACCGATATTCGGTCCGGACAACGACATCATGGGCGTGCTGAACGCCTCGGCGCTGGCCTCACCGGACGACCGGCGCAGCCAGTCGGTGGTGTTCCAGCTGGTGGCGCAGAACGCCCGCTTCATCGAGAACGCCTGGTTCATCGAAGCCAACCGCCACCGGTGGACGCTGCAGATTGGTGGCATCGGCCGCGGACTGGAGCCGGAACGCAGCTACCTGCTGGCGCTGGACGAGCGCGGCTACGTGGTGCAGGCCAATTTCCTCGCCCATGTCGAACTGCTGGAGCACGCGGGTCCGCTGCCGCGTGCCTTCCATGAAGTGTTCGATCTGAGCGCCGACGAATTGCTGCGCGCCGCGCACGACCGCCCGGGCATGCCGGTCGCGCTGCGTCGGCTCACGACCGGCCAGGCGCTGTCGGCCATCGTGCGCGTGCCGGAGCAGCGACGGGTCACGCGGCGTGCGGTGCAGGGGCGGCACGACTTCAGCACGCTGACCGCGCGCGACACCCGCCTGGTCAGTGACATCCAGCGTCTGAAGCGCATCGTGAACAGCCGCCTGCCCATCCTGCTGCTCGGCGAAACAGGCTCCGGCAAGGAAGCGTTCGCGCACGCCATCCACGCGCAGAGCGAGCGGCGCGACAAGCCCTTCGTTGCGCTGAACTGCGCGGCGATTCCGGAGAACCTGATCGAGAGCGAACTGTTCGGCTACCGCGAAGGCGCATTCACCGGCGCCAAGGCGAAGGGCGAGGCGGGCAAGATCCAGCTGTCCAGCGGCGGCACGCTCTTTCTCGACGAGATCGGCGACATGCCGCTGCCGCTGCAGACACGGCTGCTGCGCGTGCTGGCCGAAGGCGAGGTGCTGCGTCTGGGCGGCACCGAACCGGAGAAGGTCGATCTGAACGTCATCTGCGCCACCCACCGCGATCTCGAATCGCTGGTTGCAGCCGGCCGTTTCCGCGAGGACCTCTTCTACCGGCTCAACGCCGCGACCTTCACCTTGCCGCCACTGCGTGCGCGCAGCGACCGGCGCGACGTTCTGCAGCAGGTGTTCGACGAGGAGTGCGCCGCGGCCGGTCGCGACATCGAACTGCCGGCGGCACTGGCGGAAGAGCTGATGGGTTACGCCTGGCCCGGCAACATCCGCCAGCTGCGCAACACGCTGCGCTATGCGGTGGCGGTGTGCGAATCGGACACGATGTCGCGCGAGCATCTGCCGGACAACATCCTGCGCGCGCTCGACGAGCCGCCACCCGCTCTCGCGCTGCCGCGCAGTGACGCCGAGGCCGACGAGCGGCGGCGCATCGTCGAAGCGATGGAGGCTACCGGCTGGCGCGCCACCGAGGCGGCCGCGCTGATCGGCATGCCGCGCGCCACCTTCTACCGCCGGCTCAGCCGCTACGGCTTGGGTCGCGGGCGCTTCCCGAGCCGCTGACGCAGCGCATTGCGGGTGCAGTCGCGGGCAGAAGACCCCGCCCCCAGAACCCGGCGCCGGCCGCGTGTCGGGCGCGATCCCTGTGGGAGCGGCCTTGGCAGCGACGGGGCGGATGCTTGCCGCGGACGTCGATTCCGACCGCCGTCGAGATCAGGGCAGCGCGCCCGCAGCATCGGGCGCCAGCCGCGCCCGCACGAAGTCGATGTGCGCGTACATGGTGGCGCGCGCCTGCTCTGGTGCCCGTGCGCGGATCGCCTCCCACAGCGCGAAGTGCTGCTGCCACAGCGCCTCCGCCACCGCCCGGTCGCCGAAGCGCAGGCCGGCGTGATTCTGGGCCATGTGTTCGCGGTGCAGTGCAAGCAGATTGGCCTGCAGGTATCCGAACATCGCGTTGTGCGCAGCGGTGGCGATGGCGCCGTGCCACACCGAATCGAGCAGCACCTCCTGCGCCTCATCGTCGTTGCGCCGGGCGCGGCGCAGGCGGTCGATCACGCCGCGCAGCATTGTCAGGTCGGCACGCGTCGCGCGCTCAGCCGCGAAGGCGGCCGCCTCGCCTTCGAGTACGCGGCGGAATTCCAGCATGTCCTTGCCGAGGTGCGGGTGTTCGGTCAGCAGCTGGCGCCACGGTGAAGTGAGGCCACCGTGAAGGCGGTCGGTCACATAGACGCCACTGCCCACGCGGCTGCTCAGCAGACCGCGCGCGGACAGGCGCTGCACCGCTTCGCGCAGCGTGCCGCGTGAGACGCCGAGTTCTTCCGCGAGCGCGCGTTCGGCCGGCAGTCGGGCGCCGGCGGCGTAGCGGCCGTCGAGCAGGCGGCTTTCGAGTTCGCGGGTGGCGCGGTCGGCGGCGGTGGGCGGCATGGTGACGTGTCCAGGAGAATTGGTCCGACCAATTTTGCCTGAAGCGACGGCGCCGCGATCATCCCGTTCCATCGCACCTACGGGTGCCCACCGGAGCTTCCGATGCACGCAGATCGCCCGCCGCGCCCCGATCAGGTCTATCTGTTCGGTACCTGCCTGATCGACCTCTTCGTGCCACAGGCCGGCGTCGATGCGGTGCGTCTGCTGGAACGCGAAGGACTGACCGTGCATTTCCCGCATGCCCAGAGCTGCTGCGGCCAGCCGGCCTTCACCAGCGGTAACCCGGACGAGGCGCGCCGCGTGGCGGCGGCGCAGATCGCGCTGTTCGACCAGCCCTGGCCCATCGTCGTGCCGTCCGGCTCCTGTGCCGGCATGATGCGTCACCACTGGTCAACGCTGTTCGACGACGATCCTGCGATGCAGGCGCGCGCGCGTGAAGTGGCCGGCCGTGTGCATGAGCTGGCCGGCTTCCTGGTCGAGGTACTGCATGTGGATTACTCGATGGCGAGCGCCGAACCGGTCACCGTCGGCCTGCACACCTCGTGCAGTGCGCGGCGCGAAATGGGTACCCGCGCACACGGCGTGCAACTGCTGTCGGCATTGCCCGGCGTCACGCTCGACACGCACGTCAACGAATCGGAATGCTGCGGCTTCGGCGGCGTGTTCTCGCTCAAGCACGCGGACATATCGGGCGCCATCGTGCGCGACAAGGTGGCCAGCCTGTCGGCGGTCTGCGAGCGCTTCGTCACTGCCGACTGCGGCTGCATGCTGAACATTTCGCACGCGGCGGAACACCAGGGTCAGGCGCTGCGCGGCGAACACCTCGCGAGCTTCCTGATGCGCCGGCTGGAGGGGCAGGCATGAGCGCGCGCGACCGCATCCTCGCCCGCCTGCGCGCGGCCGAGCCGGGCGCGCCGGTGACGCCACCCGACGTGGCGGCCTACTACGCGCAGCGACCACGACTGATGCCGGACGAGCGCCTGCAGCAGCTGTGTGCGCGACTGCGCGCCTCGCGCGCCGAGGTGATGGTGGCGCAGCCGGCGGAATGGGCGCGCGTTGCAGCCGATGCGCTGCACCTGCGCGGCGTGCGTCGCCTGGCACTGAACGGCGACGTGCGCGCCGACGAGCTGGCGGCGACCTTGCCGTCCGCCATCGAAGCGGTGCGCTTCGACGGCGCGATCGAGTCCTGGAAGCAGGAGATGTTTGCGACCATCGATGCCGGTTTCACACCGGCCTCCGCCGGCATTGCGGCCACCGGCGCGCTGCTGCTGAACCACGGCGGCGCACTGCCGCGCACGCTGTCGCTGGTGCCGCCGATCAGCCTGGTCTGCGTCGACGCGCGCGACCTGTATGACGACCTGCACCACGCGTCGAGCAGCCAGCGCTGGGCCGACGACATGCCGACCAACCGCGTGCTGGTGTCCAGCCCCTCGCGCACCGCCGACATCCAGCAGACGCTGGCCTACGGCGCGCACGGCCCGCGCGAACTGATCGTGGTGGTGATCGCGGACGGAGAGACGGCATGAGCGCCCAGCCCCTGCATTTCGTGTCGCCGGCGCAGTTCCGCGACCGCGTCAGCGAGGCGCTGGCGGACGAGGGACTGCGCGACAACTTCCGCAGCGCGATGAACTTCCTGCGCGACAAGCGCGCCAGCCAGTTTCCGGACCCGGCGGAAACCGAGGCGCTGCGCGATCTGGGCGAGGCGGTGCGCAAGCACGCGCTGGCGCAGCTGCCGGCATTGCTGGAGAAGCTGGAGGCGAATCTGCAGGCGCGTGGCGTCGAGGTGCACTGGGCGGAAACGCCGGACGAGGCGTGCGCCATCATCCATCGCATCGCCACCGATGCCGGCGCGACGCGCGTGATCAAAGGCAAGTCCATGGTGAGCGAGGAGGTGGAACTGAATCACTACCTCGAGGCGTGCGGCGTCGAGTGTCTCGAATCGGACATGGGCGAGTACATCGTGCAGCTGGCCGGCGAACGGCCGTCGCACATCGTCATGCCGGCCATCCACAAGACGAAGCAGGACATCGCGCGGCTGTTCGAACAGAAGATTCCGGACGCCGGCTACACCGAAGACGTCGACGCGCTGATCCGCACCGGCCGCGAGGTGCTGCGCGAGCGCTTCATGCAGGCCGACATCGGCATTTCCGGCGTCAATTTCGCGATCGCCGAAACCGGCACGCTGTGGCTGGTCGAGAACGAGGGCAATGGGCGGCTGTCGACGACGGTGCCGGACATCCACATCGCGATGATGGGCATCGAGAAGGTGGTCGATACGCTGGAACACGCCATGCCGCTGGCCAGCCTGCTGCCGCGCTCGGCCACAGGTCAGGCGGCGACCACCTATTTCAACCTGATCACCGGCCCGCGCCGGCCCGGCGACCAGGACGGGCCGCGGCGCATGCATCTGGTGCTGCTCGACAACGGTCGCACCCAGGCCTACGCCGACGCTCAGCTGCGCGCGACGCTGCAATGCATACGCTGTGGCGCCTGCATGAACCACTGCCCGGTCTACGCGCGCGTCGGCGGCCACGCCTACGGCACCACCTATCCGGGGCCGATCGGCCAGATCCTGTCGCCGCATCTGCTCGGGCTGGACGACAGCCGCGACCTGCCGACCGCCTCCAGCCTGTGCGGCGCCTGTGCCGAGGTGTGCCCGGTGCGCATCCCGATTCCGTCGCTGCTGATGCGTCTGCGTACCGAAGCCAATCGCGCGCCGGGCGCGGCGGTGGCGCAGCCGCTGGCCGGGCAGGGCGCTTCGTTCAGCGTCGGCCAGAAGCTGGTGTGGCGCTTCTGGAGCGGCATCTACGCCAGCCCGGGCCGTTACCGGCTGCTGCGCTGGGCGGCCACCCGCTTTCGCTGGCTGGCACCACGACACCAGATGGGCTGGACGCAGCACCGCACGCCGCTGGTCCCGGCGGCGCGCAGCCTGCACGATCTGATGAAGGCGCGTGGTCAGCGGCGCTGAGCGGCCGCTTCAAGTTTCGGCGCGGCCTGTCGATACCCCGGGGACACCGCTGCCTCCGAGGCCGTCATGATTCCCGTGCGCAAGACCGATGTGGTGCTGGGCAAGCCCCTGCCGTATTCGCTGTACGACCAGAACAACAAGCTGCTGCTGAAAGCCGGCGTCGTGGTGCAGACGCAGAACCAGCTCGACGTGCTGAGCGAGCGCGGTCTTTACCGAGACCGCATGGCTGCCAATCAGGTGCAGGCGCCTTCCAGCATCGTGCCGGACGGTGAGCCGGCGCCGGACAAGGAGGGCATCCTGCTCGAGCTGGAGGACATCCGGCTGCAGATTGGCGATCTGCTGCAACTGCAGGGCGCAGCCGACGACGCGTCGCGGCATGCGGTGAAGCTGCTCGGCTACGCCAAGGGGCGCAGCGTCATGGTGACGCCGCCGATGGTCGATGGTGCCTATGCCATGTTGAAGCAGGATGCTGCCGTCGTTCTGCGTTTCTTCTCCGGCAAGAGCGTGTATGCCTTCCCGGCACACGTGCTGAAGATGTCGAACACGCCCTTTCCCTACTTGCACCTGAGCTATCCGAAGAAGGTGCGCGGCATGCGCGTGCGCCGGGCTCAGCGGGCCAGCGTGCGGCTGATCACTTCGCTGACGGACATGTATGGCGCGCTGTATGCCGGCACCCTGATCGATATCAGCAAGGGCGGGGCGTTGCTGGCCGCGAAGGCGGCGCTCGGCGAGATCGGCGACCTGCTGCAGCTGAAGTTCCGGCTGCAGTTCGACGATATCGACCAGTTCGTACATGTGAAGGCGGGTATCCGCTCGGTGCGCAGCAATCCGGACCCGGAAAGCGAGGCGCATGCGGTGCAGCACGGGCTGGAGTTCGTCGAAGTGCAGGGCAGCGACCGGCTGGCGCTGTCCGCCTATACCTATCAGAAGTTGATCGAAGCGAGCGACGTGGCCTGAATCTGCGCCTGCGCGGACGAAATGCGGCGCAATGCCGCATCCCGGCGTAACATTCGCGCCGTCCATGCACGGAGCGACGCCATGAAATGCCCGTTCTGCAGCTCTCCCGATACCCAGGTGGTCGAAACCCGCGAAAGCGAGGATGGCGACATCATTCGTCGCCGGCGCCGTTGTGCGCATTGCGACAAGCGCTTCACCACCTACGAGCGGGTCGAGCTGAAGATGCCGCAGATCGTCAAGAAGGACGGTCGGCGCGCCGACTACGACCGCGAAAAGCTGCGCGCCAGCATGATGCTGGCGCTGCGCAAGCGCCCAGTCACCACCGAGTCGGTGGATCTGGCGATGGACCGCATTGAGGAGCGCCTGCTCACGATGGGGGTACGCGAACTGGCGACCGACCGCCTCGGCGAACTGGTGATGCGCGAGCTGAAGAAGCTCGACAAGATCGGCTACATCCGCTTCGCCAGCGTCTATCGCAACTTCGAGGACGTCGATGAATTTTCCGAGGTCGTGCGCGAGGTGACCAAACCGCCGCGCGCACCGCGCAAGACGGGAGGCTGAATGGCGCACGACGCCTCGCTTGACACACTTTTCATGGCGCGCGCGCTGAAGCTGGCCGCGCGTGGTCTGTGGACCACCTCGCCGAATCCGCGCGTCGGCTGCGTTCTGGTGCGCGACGGGCAGATCGTCGGCGAAGGCTGGCATGAGAAGGCCGGCGAACCCCACGCAGAAGTGCATGCGTTGCGCGCCGCCGGCGAAGCAGCGCGTGGGGCGACCGCCTATGTCACGCTGGAACCCTGCAGCCACCACGGCCGCACGCCACCCTGTGCCGAAGCGCTGATCTCCGCGGGGGTCGCGCGCGTGGTCGCCGCCATGCAGGACCCGAATCCGCTGGTCGCCGGCAACGGCCTGGCACGCCTAAACGCTGCGGGCATCGCGACCGAATGCGGCGTGCTGGAAGCCGACGCGCGCGAGCTGAACATCGGTTTCGTGTCGCGCATGACGCGCGGCAAGCCCTGGATCAGGCTGAAAACTGCCTCGACGCTGGACGGCGTGACGGCGCTGGAGAACGGCGTCAGCCAGTGGATCACCGGCGCCGTGGCCCGGCGCGACGGTCACCGCTGGCGGGCACGCGCCTGTGCCGTGCTGTCCGGTATCGGCACGGTGATCGAGGATGACCCCAGCCTGACCGTGCGCGAGGTCGATACCCCGCGCCAGCCGCTGCGCATCATCGTCGACGCCCGGCTGCAGCTGACGCCGCAGGCTAAGCTGTTCGCAGACATCGAACGCTCACCGCTGCTGGTGGTGTGCGCGTCCGACGACACGCCGAAGGCGCAGGCCCTGTGCGACGCCGGCGCCGAACTGCTGGTGCTGCCGAACGAGGGTGGCAAGGTCGATCTGCCGGCGATGTTCCAGGCCCTCGGCGCGCGCGGCATCAACGAGGTGCATGCCGAATCCGGTCACAAGCTGAACGGGTCGCTGATGCGTGAGGGCTGCGTGGACGAACTGCTGATGTATCTGGCGCCCACCGTGATCGGGCGCGGCATGGGCCTGTTCAACCTTGGTCCCTTCGACACGCTGGCGCAGCGCATCGATGTCGACATCCGCGACCTGCGGGCGGTCGGCAAGGACTGGCGGCTGCTGGCCCGACTCAGATCTTCGTCGTAAGCGCGGGCTTCGGCACAGGCTGCAGTCGGGGTCAGAAGACCCCTCCCACAGAAACCCGCTCCGGCCGTCGACCATGCGCAATCCCTGTGGGAGCGGCCTTGGCCGCGACGCGGCCGTCGCGGTCCGCCGTCTTCGGCACAGGTCGCTGTCGGGATCAGAAGACCCCTCCCACAGAACCCCCGCTCCGGCCCCGGTTCGGCCGCGATGTCAGAGTTGGCGAATCAGCCCACCCGGATAGGCACGAACAGCCGGTTGTCGCCGCGCTGGATCAGCAGGGCGATGCGACCCTTGGCCTTTTCCACCAGCTTTGCCAGTTCTTCCGCGCTGCCGACCGGCTGACCATTTACTGCAAGGATGGCGTCGCCCGGCTGGATGCCGGCCTGTGCGGCTGCACCGCCCGCGTCGGCCACGACCAGGCCGCGAGTGACGCCCAGTTGCTGCGATTCCGCACCGGTCAGCGGACGCACGGCGAGGCCGAGCCGGTCGCGGACCGGTCCGCTGTCGCGGCCACCTTCGTCGAGCGCCGCGACCTCGCTGTCGCTCTGTTCGCCCAGCGTCGCGCTCAGGTCGCGCTCTGCGCCCTGGCGCCACACCTTCATTTTCACCGTCTTCCCCGGCGCCAGATTGCCGATCACTTTCGGCAGATCGAAGGAATCGGACACGGCGCGGCCATCGACCGACAGGATCACGTCGCCGGCTTGCAGGCCAGCCTTGTCGGCCGGACCGCCCTGTTCGACATTGGCGACCAGTGCGCCGCGCGCGCGGTCGAGGCCGAAGCTGTCGGCCAGTTCGCGCGTGATCGGCTGGATGCTGACGCCGAGACGGGCGTGTTTGGCGCGTCCGTACTGCTTGATCTGATCGGCCACCCGCATCGCCACGTCGATCGGAATGGCGAAGGACAGACCCATGAAGCCGCCGGTGCGCGAGTAGATCTGCGAATTGATGCCGATCACCTCGCCGTTCAGGTTGAACAGCGGACCGCCGGAATTGCCCGGGTTGATCGCCACGTCGGTCTGGATGAAGGGCACCAGCGATTCGTCCGGCAGCGCGCGCGACTTGGCGCTGACGATGCCGGCCGTCACCGTGTTCTCGAAGCCGAAGGGTGCGCCGATGGCCGCCACCCACTCGCCGACGCGGGTGGTGTCGGCATTACCCAGTTTCACCGCCGGCAGGTTCTTCGCCTCGATCTTGATCAGCGCGACGTCGGTGCGCTTGTCGCTGCCGATCACCTTGGCCTTGTACTCGCGCTTGTCGGTGAACTTGACCGTCACCTCGGCGGCATCGGCCACCACGTGCGCATTGGTCAGGATGTAGCCGTCCGGGCTGATGACGAAACCAGAGCCGATGCCGCGCGGTGCAGGGCCCTCGCCGCCGCGCTGCGGGTTCTGCGGCACCGGGATGCCGAAGCGGCGGAAGAACTCGAACATCGGGTCATTCGGATTGACAGCAACGCGCGAAGGCTTGCCGATCACGCTGATGTTCACCACGGACGGCGAGGTCTGTTCGACCAGCGTGCTGAAATCCGGCAGACCGGCAACCAGGGGCGCCGTCGTCGGCGCGGTGATCGGCGCCGCCTGTGCAATCTGCACCGGCTTCGACTGCGGTGCCGCTTCGGCGTGGCGCATCCAGTCGACCGTCGTCGCCGTGGCGCCCAGCCCGAAGGCGGTCGCGGTCAGCGCGGCGAGTGCGGTACGAGACAGCTTGATCTTCATCGATGTCCTCTCCTGACGTATGTTTGCGCGCCTGACAATCTGTCCGGAACGAGTCGGCGCAACTTGTGGGCGAACGATGGAGCGGGCCCGCTGGCGGGCTGTTCCGGCGGCTTGCATCCGGAAACAATCGTCAAGCCGCGGCCGAGGGTCTGTTGAAATTGAATCGCCAGCCGCGCGCAAATCCCGATGCGTCCGGATCAAGGCGGGCCGACTCCGGCTGACTGGCCGTCAGGCCAGGAGGCCCAAAGCGGAGCCGGGCGTATCGGGACTCGCGCGCTGCAAAAGCGGTTCGCGATTCAAGGTCAACAGACCCTACCGCTGTTCAATCTGGGGAGCAAAAACGCCATATCAAGGGTCACAGAGTGCTCAAACCTCTTGAAAACCCGGACTTGCACCGCCACCATGACCGGTCCGGGTCGCCGAAGGCGGGCACGAGCCAGCCGCCGATCCACCATATATAAGTACAGGAAGAACATGAAGAGCACTGACACCGGTCGTCCGACCCGCGAAGAAGCCGAAGCGGCCGTCCGCACCCTGATCCGCTGGACCGGCGACGATCCGACGCGCGAAGGCCTGATCGACACGCCCAAGCGCGTGGTCAAGTCCTACGAGGAATTCTTCGCCGGCTACGCCGAAGATCCGCGCGAAATCCTGTCCCGCACCTTCGAGGAAGTAGAAGGCTACGACGAGGTGATCGCGCTGACCGGCATCCGCTTTGAAAGCCACTGCGAACACCACATGGTGCCCATCATCGGCACCGCGCACGTCGCCTATCTGCCGGATCGCCGCGTGGTCGGCATTTCCAAGCTGGCGCGCCTGGTCGAGGTGTTCGCCAAGCGCCTGCAGATCCAGGAGAAGATGACCGTGCAGGTGGCCGACACGTTGTACGAGGTGCTGCAGCCGCGCGGCGTGGCGGTCGTGATCGAGGCGGCGCATGAGTGCATGACCACGCGTGGCGTGCACAAGCCGGGCGTGGCCATGGTTACCAGCCGCATGCTGGGGCTGTTCCGTGACGACGCGCGCACCCGCCGCGAATTCTTCGACCTGATCGGCCGTTCCGGCGGCAGCGGCAGCTGCGGCGTCTGAATTCGCGCAGGGGTCCGTCTGGCGGACACAAGAAGCCCGGGTGCTGATCGGCCCGGGCTTTTTTGCGTCCGTGCTCCGCAGAAGGCGATCGACAGCATGGCTTCAATGCCGCGGGGCCTGCCGACCGACGCGGTGCGCAACACATGCTCAGCCACATTGGCGCAAATTGACCCTGTTGCGCAAAAACCACAAGACTTGATCCAGGGGCATACGTAATTCGACGCATGGCTTGCGGCCGACTTTGCTGCTTCGGTACAGTCCGCCACACCTTCTGAAGCTCCGAAGGTGTGTAGCCCGGCAGTGCAGCGGCCGCGAGGCCGAATACGATCCGGGCACCCACTATCATCGCAAGAGGAGATTTGCGTAATGTCCAAGAAACTGCTTGCCGCTGCCATCGCCGCAGCGCTCGCCCCGGCCGCCGTCATGGCCGAAGCTTCCAACGTGACCATCTACGGTCGTGTCGATTACGGTTTCATGTCCCGCGGTGGTGACAGCGGTGGCCTCGCTCAAGGCGGCCGCGTTGGTCGTCTGAACGACTTCGAAGACGGTATCCTCGGCACGAACCGCTTCGGCTTCAAGGGTTCGGAAGACCTGGGCAACGGCCTGAAGGCCATCTACGAATTCGAATTCGGTTTCTCGGGCGACAGCGGCACCTCGTTCGGCTCGACCACCAACCGCCACAGCTGGATTGGTCTGACCGGTGCCTTCGGTACCGCCCTCGGCGGCCGCGTTGATGGCGCCCGTTACTCCTTCGTCGGCAAGTACGACCCGTTCAAGAACCAGACCGTTGCCAACGCCGGTTCGCTGTTCGGCGTGACCTCGGGTCTGGGTCAGGCTGACCGTGCCGACAACGCCATCGTTTACATCACCCCGGAACTGGCCCCCGGCCTGAAGTTCCTGGCTGCGTACACGACGTCGCTGCTGTCTGAAGCGGGTTCGGGCGCGATTGCGACTCAGAGCGTTGAGTACGGCGACACCCCGCTGTATGCAGTGGCTGCAATGTATGACAATGGCCCGATCAGCCTGCTGCTCGACTACGAAAACCTCCAGATCAAGAAGACCGGTGTGGGCGGTAGCGATTTCGAATTCGACCTCTGGGTTGCTGGCGCCAGCTACGACTTCGGCGTGGCCAAGCTGTCGGCTTACTACGAAAGCACCGAAGGTGACGATACCGCCTCGAAGGCTGTCTCGAACGGCGACGGCTGGCTGATCGGTCTGTCGGCTCCGGTCACCTCGAACATCACCCTGAAGGCTTCGTACGTCAAGGCCAACGACGATCGCGCTGCTGACAGCGACTGCTCGAAGTGGGGCATCGGTGGCGAGTACGCCTTCTCGAAGCGCACCACCGCGTACGCAACCTACGCCAAGATCAACAACGACGATCTGGCCCGTTGCGGCATCTCGAAGAACGCTGCTGGCGGCAATGGCACGGGTTCGGGCGGCGCCAACGGCACCGGCTACGGCGATTCCGGCTTCAACGTCGGTCTCGCTCACACCTTCTAATCGGTTTCCGATCAGAAAGTCGTGCTCAAACGGGCGCCTTCGGGCGCCCGTTTTTCGTTGACCTTTCGTTGCGCAGGAGTTACCTTGACTAAGTTATTGGTCAAGGTAGGGGTGTGATGATGCGTCAGGTCAACATGCTGGAAGCAAAAACTGCGCTGTCTGAACTGGTGGCGGCGGCGCTGCGCGGGGAAGAGGTGATCATCGCCAGGGCGAACAAGCCGGTGGTCAGGCTGGTGCCGGTAGAGCCGGTGCTGCGTGTACGACGCCTTGGCTGGGCAGCAGGCAAGGTCCGGGTTGCCGCGGATTTCGACGCGCCGCTGGACGTGTTCGCCGACTATCGCTGATGCGTATCCTGCTCGACACCCATGTACTGATATGGCTGTCTCATGCGCCCGACCGGATTGCAGGCGCAGCAAGAGAGAAGATTGCCGACCCTTCTTCGACGCTATACATCAGTCCGGCGTCGATCTGGGAAATGACAATCAAATGCCGCCTCGGCAAGCTCGATCTCGGTACCGACATCGCCAGTTTTGCGCGCACCGCCTATCTGGAGCTGGCAGCGCTGGAGTTGCCGCTCGCGCTGGACCATTTCGGCCACCTGTCCGAACTGCCGCTGCATCATCACGATCCGTTCGACCGGCTTCTTCTGGCCCAGGCACGCAGCGAGAGTCTGTATCTTGCGACGGCCGATGGCGTGTTCGACGCCTATGCCGAGGCCGGCGTCTCATTGCTGCGCTGCTGATCAGCCCGCCGGACCGTGACGGTCCCTGTGGAGCAACCTCTGGTCGCGATGTAGTCTTGGCAGATTGTCGGCTTTGGTTAAGACCGCAATCGCGAGCAAGCTCGCTCCCACGAAATTTCGGCTCCGGTCGCAGTCAGGAGTGTTTTTGTGGGAGCGACCTTCTGGTCGCGATGCGGCGATTGCGGACCGCCGGCTTCGATTCAGGCCGCTATCGCGAGCAAGCTGGCTCCCACAGAATCCTTGCTCACCCTGCGTCGAGCAGGATGTCTACGCTGTCCGTCCTCAACCCGGCGCTGTCCTCCTTGCGCCCGATCAGCCGATACACCACGGTGTCGCCCTTGCCTTTCAGGTAGAGCGTCTGCGGTTCGTGGAAGTCGTAGCGGCTGCGCAGCCTGAGATAGGTCGCGGTATCGACCTGCACCATGCCGGGTACACCTTCGGTGGTGATGCGGCTGGCCAGATTCACCGTGTCGCCCCACAGGTCGTAGATGAATTTCTTCTTGCCGACCACGCCGGCGACGACCGGGCCGGTGCCTATGCCTATGCGCAGATCGAGCAGTACGCCGGTGCCGGTGGTCTGGTTACGCAGCCAGTCGCGCATCTCCAGTGCAAGATCGGCGATGGCGGCGGTGTAGTCGGCGTTTCCGGAGTTCAGACCACCGGCCACCATATAGGCGTCCCCTATGGTCTTGATCTTCTCAAGGCCGCGCGCCTCGGCCTGTTCGTCGAAGCGGGAGAACACGCGGTTCAGCATCGAGAAAACCTGCGATGGCGTCATGCCGGCGGCGACCTGGGTGAAGTTCACGATGTCGGCGAACATGACGCTGACGTCGGCGAAGCCGTCAGCGATGTTCTTCTCGTTCTGCTTCAGCCGCTGCGCGACCGGACCCGGCAGGACGTTCAGCAGCAGTCGCTCCGAGCGTTCCTGTTCCTGTTCCAGCAGCGTGTGCGCTTCGGCCAGCCGGCGCGCGATGATCTGTTTCTGTTCGATGGCGAAGCGCAGCAGCATGAACACGATGCTGGAGACAGCAAGGAAGTTCAGCGCGAAGAACACGACGCTGGTTTCCACTGGCACCAGCGCGTTGCGGTAAGTCGCGGCGTCGGCGAGGTAGTAGTCGAAGAAGCCGGTCAGCGCGACCAGGAAGGCGTAGGCGAAGAACCAGGCCAGCGCCTCGCGCGCGCCGATGCACAGGATGGCACCGATCGGTGCCAGCAGCCCCCACAGCAGAATGCCGCTGGCGGTGATGAAGTTGCCGATCGCCCATTGCGCAACGAAAGGCGCGAACAGGAAAAGTCCGAGCTGCGTGTTGCGGAACAGCCGGAAATTGCCGCCATACAGGAAGAGGGCGAGGTTGCCCGCTAGCAGCAGCTGATAGGCGAAGGGCAGTGTGGCCGACAGCCGCGGCCCGAGACTCCAGTAGACCGCCAGCCACAGCGTCGAGGCGACGCAGACCAGGCCGGTCGCCAGCACCAGCAGCGACTTGTTCAGACGCTCGTCGGCGCTGTCCGTCGGCAGGATGCCGCCACGACGCAGGCGCGTGAAGAAGCCGGTACTCATCGCACGGGCTCGTGAAGATCTGTCGTTGTGGCGAGGCGGGTCATGGCAGTTGCCCGGAACTGATCATGCGGCCGAACAGCACGAAGCGCGATTCCCACAGCACCAGATCGTCGAACTCGCCGCCGACCGCCTCCGCGCTGCTGCTGCCCTCCCGCGCATACAGCGTCTGGTCGGCGTCATTTGCGGGTTGGGAGCTGTTCGCGTCCTCGTCAATGTTGCTCGTCGAATCGTCGGCGATCAGTGTGCCGACAGCAGTCGTCGCGCCGCGGCCGTTCTCGCCATGCGACCACAGCGCGTAGGCGACCGCGGTCTGGGTGACGATGTCGGACGGCGTGCCGGCGGCATCGCGCGCGATGATCTTTATGCTGCCGACGTCGCTGAGCGCGATGCGCCCGGCCGGGCTTTTCACCATTCCGGACGATACGACGTAGCCGAGCCGGTTGCCCCAGCCGTCGAGTCCGCGTACGCCCAGTGTTGTCCACGGCAGCAGGCCGCGCCGACTGGCGCAATTGCCGCCCGCGCGGCTCTGTTCGGTGCCGTCGGTGGCCGACACGGCGGGGCAGGGCAGCGAGCGATTGGCGACGGCGTAGGCGGTGACCGCCTCGCGCGCCTCGCGCAGCGCGTCCTGCGTTTCGGCGATGCGCGCGCGCAGCATGGCCATCTGCAGCGTACCGATCGCGCCGACGCTGAGCAGCGCGATGATGGTCAGCGCCACCGCGATCTCGACCAGCGTGAATCCGCGTTCTGTTTTCATGTTCCGCCGCACGGGCTGGCGCACGCCGGGAAGACGCCGAGCGCGCGCGACACGCTGCCGCCGTCGGCCAGCGCGATGCGTCCACTGGTGGCGGTGACGCACACCTGGGTACACCACAGGTTCTGCGTCCACCAGGCATGGGGAGGCGTGCCGCCTGAGAGCTGGATGTCGCCGAGTACGCGCGCGCCAGCGGTCGCAAAAAGGCGCGGCGTGTCCATGCCGAGCACGCTGTCGTTGAAGCCGTCGCCGGCGAGCAGCGTCACCGCATTCAGCCCGCTGCTGTGCGGGTGAGGCGTGCCGCCGACCTCGACATCCTCCAGGAACTGCGCGAGCTCGCCGCTGCGGCAGCCGGACAGACCGCTGACCGCGCCGCGCTGCTGGCCAGGCAGCGGCAGCCCAGGCGCAAAGATGACCGCCGCCAACTGGCGACCGGTGGTGCCTTCTGCGTTCACTTCGATGATCTCGCCCGGTGTGGCCGGATTCAGTGCCGGTTTGTCGGCCGACGTGCCGCGCTCGCTGGTCTGGATGTTGTTGCTGTAGCGCGGACTGCGGGCGTACCAGAGACATTCCCCGGCGCCGTCGAGCAGCGGGCCCAGGCCCAGCGTGCGCCAGGGCAGGCGGCCGATGTGCGCGCTGCAGTTGAGGTCCGATACGCCGTCGTTGTCGAGATCGGGGCAGGGCAGGGCGCCTGGCGAATTGTCGTGGCTGCCGGCTGCATTGCCGAGCGCGCCGTAGGCGATCAGCGCCTCGCGCGCCCGCGCCAGCGCGCGCTCGGTGGCCAGCGCCGCTTCGGCGCCAGGCGGCGCCGACAGTGCGCGCGCCAGCGTGGCCATCGCCAGCAGGCCGAGCAGACCGACTGCGATCAGCAATGCGCTGCCGCGCTGACGACGCCTCATCGCGTGCGCCCCGGGCGGATGTCGATGGCGGCACCGGAGGGTGCGGCTGCGCCGGCCTCGTCCACCGTCGCCTGCTCGCCCGGACGCAGACGCAGCGGGCGGCCATCGGCACCCTTCAGTTGCAGGGTGGCGCCGACGGTACGGGCCGGCAGCGCCGACAGCGTTTCGCCATCGGCCGGAACGCCATTGACGAACCAGGTCGGCGGGCCGGACGAACGGGTGACGACGCCGTCGTGGCGCACCGTGCCGACCTGACGCGGTGCGGTGTTGTCGACCGGCTGATCGCGACGGGCGTCCAGCCGGGCCCGTTCCTCGTCGCTGAAGAACAGCCTGCCCAGCGGCTGCGCCGCAGCGGCGCCGCAGAGCGCGACGAGCAGCAGAGCAAGTGCGTGCCGCTTCACGAGCCGGCTCCCTGGCGTGGCCGGAAGGTGATCCAGTCGAGCAGGCAATCGGCCACCAGCTGTTCCGCGTCACTGGCGACGGCGGCGCGCGTGACGCTGCATTCGCGTACGCGAACGACGGCCGACGCGTTGAATGCGAGGTCGTCGAGCAGGGCGATCAGCTGACCTTCGTGCAGCAGCGGCATGCGGATGCGCAGCGTGCTGCCGGCGGCTTCAAGCTGATCGGCATCCGGCGGCGCGATCAGGGGATCGAGCGGACGCTGCGGCGAGAACTCGTAGTCGACGGCACCGAGGTGGTGTCGTGCGCGCGCGTCGCGTATCAGTTCCACCCAGGCCAGTCGCCGCTCCGTACCGACCGCACCACGCTCGACCAGATGGCGGAAGCGGTCGATCTTGGCGGCGATTTCCGCTTCTTCGGCGCGCGCGCCGGCGAGCGCGCGCTGCGCCTCGGTACGCGCGGCAAGGGCGCGCTCGTGTGCCTGCCGCACGTCGCCGGCGAGCCGGGTGCTGGCCCATACTGCTGCCGCGCCGGCCAAGGCCATCGCCAGCGCCAGCAGTGCGCTGGCGCCCGCCTTGCGCAGATCGTTGAGCCGCATCATGGTGCCAGCCCCCTGCTGATGCGCAGCGAGAACGGTGGCGCATTGCCGGCGTCGGTCCGTTCGGTGCGGGTGCCACCGCGCAATACCTGGCCGGATTCGAGATCGAAGGGCTGGCGCAGCACCTGGACGTCCAGTCCGGGGCGCATGCGTAACTGGCCGGCCAGCGTGTCGACCACCTCCAGTGCGCGCCGCTGCTGCACACCGAATTCCTCCGGCAGATGAGCGTGCACGATCAGTTCGGCGCGCATCGGCGGCAGCGCAGCGGTGTTCCCGTTCGCCGGGTCGGGGGCGAGTCGCCATTCGAGCTTGTCCACCGTCACCTGCGGCAGCTGTTCGAGTACCGCCCCCAGCTCACGCATCAGGCCGTCCGGCATCGCGCTGCGCTGTTCGATCTGCAGGCTGCGCTCATGCACGACGCGCAGGGTGTCCAGCGGTACCGGCGTTGGCGGCAGTCGGCGGATGATCTCGGCGCGCGCACGCTGCGCGCGCTGCGCGTCGTCGTTCAGGCGCAGCGTGTCCTGTCGCATCTCGAAGCTGTCGAGTGCGCTGTGTGCCGAGAACAGCAGACAGGCCGCCAGCGCCACGCTGCCGGCGGCGCGCAGCGCGAAGCGGGTAAGCCAGAGGCGGTGGAAGCGACGTTCGGCCGACGGCGCGAACTGTTCCGCGGGGGGGCTGCGCATCAGCGCCTGCACGAACAGCGTCTCGCTGTTCATGTCCTGCGGCGGCGGACGCAGGCCCAGGCGGGCAGCCGCCTGTTCGCTGTCTATCAGTTCGAACTGCAGCGTGTCGTTCGACCGGCAGGCGAGCGCGAAGTCGTCCATGTTTGCCGGCGGTACCAGCACACGCACGGTCAGCGGTGTGTTGCGGGCGATCAGGCGCTGGCCGAGCAGATATGGATGCAGCCGTCGCGCCTCTTCGGCGCAGGCGCGCGGCAGGTCGTTGCTGGACAGCGCGCTCAGCGGCGTGAGGCGCGAGAAGCGCAGCCGGCCACCCTCGAAGAAACTCTGCCGCACGCCGGCCGCGCTGATGCCCAGCAGCAGGGTCTGGCCTTCGGTCAGGCGCAGCCGTTCGAGTATCGGTTCACTGACCAGCGGCACGCTGTGGATGCCGCTCAGTGCCGCTTCCGCACCGCGCAGCGCCGCCAGCCAGGGCTCCAGGTGAGCGGGGCGGGTGAGCGCGCAGAACAGCATCTGCTCGTCGCGGCGACCGCTGCGCAGCCGGCCGAGCGAATGCGCGCAGGTGAAGGGGGTGCCGAAAAAATGCTGCGCCAGCTTGCGACGCAGCAGCGACACGCGGTCGCCGCCGCGGACGAAGGGCACGCTCTCGGCGACGAAAGCTTCGTCCACCAGATCGCACAGCAGCAGGAAAAGACTGTCGCGGCGCTGGCGCAGGAACTCGGCGAACTGCGCATGGCCTTCGGCGTCGTTGGCGAAGCGCCCGCGCAGCGTCACCTCGCCGGCCCGCCATCCCCAGGCGACCAGTTGCGTGGCGTCGAGATAGAGCACGTGGCGGCGAGGCATCAGATCTTCAGCCGGGTCAGCATGTCGTAGACCGGCCCCAGCACGGAGAAGGCGACGCCCATCAGCAGCAGGCCGAGCACCAGCGTCAGCGTCGGTTCCATCGCCGCCTGCGCGCGGGCGATCGACTCGCGCACGTCGCGCGTGTAGAAGTAGGACACTTCGCGCAGCGCGCGGTCGAGTGCGCCGGTGCTCTCACCGACGCGCAGCATGCGCACCACCAGCGGCGGAAACAGGCCCACGCTCTGGAAGGCGGCGGTGACGTTCTGGCCCTGGCCGATCAGCATGCCGGCACGCCGCAGCGAGTCGCGCACCGCCTCGTTGCCGACCACGTCCTCCGAGGTACGCACGGCGTCGATGATCGGGATGCCGGCGCCGTACATCATGGCGAACATGCTGGCGAAGCGCGACAGCACCACCTTGTGCAGGATGGGGCCGACCACCGGCAGATTGAGCTTGATCCAGTCCACCCGCTGGCGCAGCGCCGGGTTGAGTCGCAGCAGGGCCGCACTGCCGACGACCGCCAGCACGACGAGCAGGATGAGCGCCGGCCACCAGGCCTGCAGGAATTCCGACGTACCCATCAGGATGCGCGTCTGCAGTGGCAACTCGAGCCCGGTGTTGCGGAAGAAGCGCGCCAGATCGGGCACCACCACCAGCATCAGCACGCCGATCACGAACAGCAGGAAGGTGCCGACGATGGCCGGGTAGGTAAGCAGACGGCGGGTCTGCGACACCAGCTCGTCTTCCCACTTGAAAGCCTCGACCTGTTCGCGCAGCACTTCCGGCAGGTTGCCGGTCAGTTCGCCGGCGCGCACCAGCGCACAGAACACCTTGCTGAAGGCACCCGGATGCTCCGCCATGGCCTGCGACAGCGAACGCCCGCCCTCGATGCTCTCGACCAGCGAGGCGACGATTTCGCGCATTCGCGGGTGTTCGGTCGAGTCGCGCAGGTCGGTCAGTGCTTCGATCAGCGGCACGCCCGAGCGCACCAGCTGTTCGAGGTGGAAGCTGAAGTTGATCAGTTCGATGCGCGGCAGGCTGTGGCCGAACAGCGGCTGCGCGTGCTTCATCGGCTGGCCGTTCACGAAGTCGAGCTGCATGCGCTTCAGGCGCATTTCCAGATCGACCAGATTGGCGGCGTCCATGCGGCCGAACACCATGCGGCCCTGCGCGTTCATCGCTTTGTACGAGAAGATGGCCACCGCGCTACCTCGCGTACCAGTCCGGCCCGCCCTGGCTCATGCGCTCGGTCAGGTCGACCACGCGCGCCAGCTCTTCCAGCGAGGTCGAGCCGTCGAGTACGCGCCGCAGGCCGTCCTCGGCCAGCGTACGGAAACCCTTGGCACGTGCCGCGTTGCGCAGTTCGCGCGAGGTGGCGCGGCGGGCGACCAGCTCGTCGAGGTCGGAATCCATGCGCAGCAGTTCCATCACCGCCAGCCGGCCACGGTAGCCGGTGAATTCACAGGCCGGGCAGCCGACCGCATCGTGGATGTCCGGCGGATTGCCGTCGCGCACACCGAGCAGATGCACTTCGTGCGGTTCGGCCGCGCGCGCACGGCGGCAATAGATGCACAGCCGGCGCAGCAGACGCTGCGCGATCACGCCGATGATGTTGCCGGCCATGATGTCCGGCAGGATGCCGATGTCGAGCAGGCGCGGAATGGCGCCCAGCGCCGAATTGGTGTGCAGCGTCGAATACACCTGGTGGCCGGTCATCGCGGCGCGGAAGGCCATGTCGGCGGTTTCGGCGTCGCGGATCTCGCCGACCAGGATGATGTCCGGGTCCTGCCGCATCATCGAGCGCACGCCGTTGGCGAAGTCCAGTTTCACCGATTCGGCGACCGAGGTCTGGCGGATCAGCGCCATCGGGTACTCGACCGGATCCTCCAGCGTCATGATGTTCACGCCTTCGGAATTGATGTGGTTCAGCACCGAGTAGAGCGTGGTGGTCTTGCCGCTGCCGGTCGGGCCGGTGGCGAGGATGATGCCTTCCGGTCGCGCGATCATCAGTTTCAGCTGGTCGAGCTGCGACTCGGCCAGACCGAGGCCATCGAGCGGCACGATGCCGCGCGCGCGGTCGAGGATGCGCAGCACGATGTTCTCGCCGTGCAGCGTCGGCTGCGACGACACGCGGAAGTCCACCGGGCGGCCGCTGATGGTGAGCGAAATGCGGCCGTCCTGCGGCGCGCGCATTTCGGCGATGTTCATGCCCGCCATCACCTTGATGCGCACCGCCATCGCCGGCCAGTAGGAGCGGTGCAGCGCACGGATCTGCCGCAGCAGGCCGTCGATGCGGTAGCGGATGCGCAGGAAGCCGGCTTCCGGCTCGAAGTGGATGTCGGACGCCTCGCGCTTGACCGCGTCGGTCAGCAGCGCGTCGATCAGGCGCACCACCGGCTGGCTGTATTCGTCGGCCGAGGCGGCCAGAGCGCGGTAGTCGACCTCGCCGGTTTCCAGTTCGGTCAGGATGCCTTCGATCGACAGTTCGTGGCCGTAGGCCTGGTCGATTGCGTGCGCCAGCTCGGTCTCGCCGGCCAGCACGGTATCGAGGTCCATGCCCTCGGGCAGCAGCGCGCGCAGCTGGTCGAGGGCGACGATGTCGTTCACGTCCGACACCGCGACCGTCAGCCGGCGGGCGCTCGGCGCGTAGTTCAGCGGCAGCAGCAGGTGGCGCTTGGCCAGCGCCTGCGGTACCAGACGCAATGCGTCGGCATCGACCAGCGCATGCGTCAGGTCGACCGTGCGCTTGCCCAGCGTGACGCCGAGCGCGTCGCGCAGCGTGGCTTCGCTGACGAAACCGAGCTGAACCAGCAGCCGGCCCATCGGAATGTTCTGCCGTTGCTGTTCCTGCAGCGCGATGCGCAGCTGGTCCTCGGACACCAATCCCTGCGCGAGCAGCATCTGGCCAAGCGGCTGACGTTGCGGTTTGACCGGGGCATTCATCGCGTCAGCGTGCCTCCAGCGACAGGATGCGCGCCGCCACCGTGTCGGCATCGAAGGCCGCGGCCTGCTGTGTGCGCAGCGACATCGCCTCGCGGTAGTACTGCAGTGCGAGGCGCGGCTGGCGCAGCTGGTCGAGGCTGACAGCGAGGTTGTAGGCGTGGTCGGGCTGCTCGGGCGCCAGCGTGTAGGCGTTGAAATAGGCCTGCTGCGCCTCGCGCCAGCGCGCCTGCGACGCGTACAGCGAACCGAGCGCGAAGGCGGCGGCGGCCGATTTCGGCTGGGCGGCCGCGATGTCGAGCAGGCGCGCTTCCTGGACCACCGGATCAACGTTGTCGCTGAGTGCGACGCGGGCAGCGGTGTCCGACGGATCGACTTCGGCGATGCGCCGCATCAGCTGGCGCACGCCAGCTTCGTCGCGCCGGTGCTGGGCCAGCGCGGCCAGGCCGTGCAGCGCGTCGGGGTTGCGCGGATCGGCGCGCAGCGCGCGCTCGTAGGCGACGCGGGCGCGTTCGTACTCACCGGCCTGGAAGGCGGCGTAGCCGTCCGCGACGTCCTGAGGTACGGCGGGGGCGTTGCGGGTGATGCGGATCGGCGCGGCGGCTGGCGTGGGCGGGGGTGTCTCGACCGCCGGCGGGTTCGCCGTCAGCTGACCGGACAGGAAACGGGATGAATCCGGCACCGCCGGCGCGGTGAGCGCGGGTAGGGGAGGCGCCGGCCGGCCGGGGGCGGTCGGCTCGGCAGCCGGTACGGTAGCGGCCGGGGTAGCCACGGCCAACGGAGACTGTTCGACCGGAGGCTTGACCGCTTCGGCCATGGGCGTGTTGGCCGGGGCTGCGACCGGTGTCGCCGCGGGTATCGAAGGCGCGGACCGGCCGCTGTCCAGCGATGACAACTGCCAGGCGACCCAGCCGCCGACGCACAGCAACAGCAGCGCACCGCCGCCGAGCAGCCAGGCCAGGGGGGACGGGCGCGAAGTCGGCTTCTTCGCGTCGAACAGCAGGCGCGCCGCCTCGCTGCCCGGGCTGGCGGGTGGCGGAATGGACGGGGTAGGTTCCGGCACGTCGAGCCCGGCAAAGCGGGCGGCCTGAGCGATTTCGTCGTCGATCAGTTCGAGTTCGTGCGCCGGCGTGATGCGCGGGGCGACGGGCGCGGGCGGCGGCTCGGTGGCCGGCGTGTCGCCGCCGCCTTCATCGTCGCGACGCTTGGCTGCCTCGGCCTTCTTCAGTGCCTCCAGCAGCAGGCTCACGGTGCCGACTCCGTGGTCGGCCCTTTCGGCGGCTGCAGCGTCGGCGGCGGAAAGGACGGCGTCAGGAAGTCACGACCCGGCAGCGCGCTGCTCAGCGGCGCGTAGTCGCCATCCAGGCTGGCGTCGACGATGACCACCGGGCGGATCAGCACCACCAGTTCGGTCTTGCGCGAGGTTTCATTGCGCGCCGACAGCAGCGGGCCGAGTATCGGCAGCACGGATACGCCCGGAATGCTGTCGCGACGGAAATTGATCTCGTCCTGCATCAGCCCGCCGAGCACGGCGGTTTCGCCGCTGGCCACGCGCATCACCGATTCGAGTTCGCGCGTCTGGATGACCGGCACCAGATTGGGTGCGCTGAGGTCGGGCGTCGGATCCTGCGCGTCGCCCACCTTGCGCGAGATCGTTGGCCGCACATTGAGCAGCACGAAGCCGTCGGCGCTGATCTGCGGCGTCACCGCCATCACCAGACCGACCGACACCGAGCGCGGCGTCGCGGTGAAACTGCGCACCGCCTGCGTGTTGGTGTTGGCGACGACGTCTGACTTGATTTCGAAGTAGACGATGTTGTTGACCACCTTGAGCAGCGCGGTCTGGTTGTTCAACACCGACAGTTTCGGGCTGGACAGCACCTTCACGTCGCCATAGGTTTCGAGCAGCTTGATGCTGTCCGACAGTTCGCGGTTGCGCCCGAGGCCAATGGCGAAGGGCTGATTGGTGGTGAAGTCGGTCGAGGTGGTGTTCAGCGACAGCGTGGCACCACCGCGCTTGCCGCCGCCGGCGAAGGCGGTCCAGTCTATGCCCTGCTGGTAGTTGTCGGTCAGCTGCACCTCGGCGATGGTTGCTTCGATCAGCACCTGACGGCGCGCGATGCGGGTCACCTGGGTGATGAACTCCTGCACCTTCTCGTGCTGGCGTGAGGTGGCGCGCACATTGATGACGCCGGTCTCGGGATTCAGGATGACGGCCGCCGCTTCGCGAAAGGTGGTCCGCCGCTCGGGCGGCGTCGACGTGCCCTCGGCACCGGCCACCGGAGCCACCGCCGCGTCGCTGCTCTCGGCCGGCAGGAGCTTGTCGGTCTCGCGCAGCAGGTCGCGGATATTGCGTTCCAGCGATTCCCAGAAGCGGTTCCGGGCAACGTTCTCGATGCGCGTGCTCGAACTGTTGCCCGCTGCCGTCGCCGCGGTGCCGGCCGCGCTGCCGCCGGTTGCGCCGCCGACCGCAGCCGACGTGGTCGAGGCGATCTGCGTGTTGATCGACACCGCGCCGGTCACGTCGCGCGACATGTTCACGTAGTCGACGCGGTAGCTGCGCAGGAAGGGTGCGTCCGGCATCACCACCAGATTCTGGCCGTCCAGCTCGAAGCGCATGTCGACCTGGTGGGCGATGCGCGTCAGCAGTTGCGGCAGCGTCTGGTCGATCGCGTTCAGCGTGACCGCACCCTCGATGCCCGGGTGGATGTCGACGTTGACCCGCGCGTCGCGCGCCAGCGCGAACAGCAGTTCTCGCACCGGTACCTGATTCACCACCACGCTGTAGGTTTCGGTCTTGTGTCGCGGTTGCGGCTGCGGTGGCGCGAGCGGCCGGGTGACCGGCGGCGGGATGTCGTCGGCCGGTCGCGCCGTGGGCTTGTCGGCCAGCACGTGGGCGGTTGACGGAGGTTGTGGCGTGTGAACGGCGCAGCCGGCCAGCAGCGCCATCAGGGCGCCGAGCAGAGCAGTGCGGCAGGGGCGGGAGGGCCGTCCGGCCCGGGTGTCGGCAGGTGCAGCACGCATCGATGCGGTCATGGTCGCGGTGGCGGACGGGGTTCGGAAAAGGATGGTACGCGCAATCATTGGCGGATCAAGATGATGCGCGGGCCATCGTACACGATAATTCCATTGTCATTGATCGTCGGCGCGCAGGCTGCGCAGCTGGCGTACGACGGGCCGCGTGCCGCGTATCCATTCGGGCATCGCCTCGACCGCCTGCTGTGCGCTGCGCAGATCGGCAAAATCGCCGTAGATCACCGCCAGCTGCGTGTCACCCGCGGTGTCCGTGCGGTAGGCGCGCAGCTGCTGCGCATCGAGCGCGCGGCCGGCGCGACGGACGTAGTCGAGCACGTGGTCGGCACGACCGGCGGGGACCGACATCAGCTGCACGAACCAGCGCTCGCCCGGCGCCGTCGTGGACCAGGCCCGGCTCGCCGCCAGCAGCGCCTCCAGCGGATCGGCAGGGATCGGAGCGGGGGGCGTGACCGGCTCTTCTGCGCTCGCGGGCGGTTCGGCCGGGGCGGGTGCCGCCGCCGGTCGCTGCGCCGCGACCACCTCTGCGCGGGCGGCCACTGCGTCGGCGAGCGGCGGCTCGGCTACCCGATCGCTGCGGCCGAGCAGGTAGCCGGCGCCGAGCAGCGCGATTGCGCCCAGCAGCAGCAGCGCGTTGCGTGCTGCCGTGCGCGGCGGCGGCAGGTCGGCGCGCGTCTGCGTGTCGGCAGCCGCGCGCTGCGCGTCGGCCAGCGTCACCGCGTGTGCGTTGCGGGCGAACGCGGCCAGCAAGGACTTGTCGGCAAGCACGTTGATGCGCCGGGTGAGGCCGCCGGAGTCGCGCGTGATACGCGCCGTCGCCGCCCGCTCGAACACCGCCGGGCCGCGATAGCCGGCCGCGCGCATGCGGAAATCGATATAGGTCGCGACGTCGTCCGGCGCCAGCGGGTCGAGCCGGAAGTGCTGCGTGATGCGGTCCTTCAGCTGGCGCATGTCCGGCCGGTCGAGCAGGGCGTCGAGTTCCGGCTGGCCGAACAGCGCGATCTTGATCAGCTTGTGGCGCTCGGATTCGAGATTGGACAGCAGGCGGATCTGTTCCAGCGTATCGGCCGGCATCGCGTGCGCCTCGTCAATCAGCAGCACGATCTGCCGACCCGCCGAGAACTCGGCGACCAGCGCCTGCTGTACCGCGCGCAGCATCCGGTGAGCACTGTCGCCCGCGTTGTCGGCGCAGCCCAGCTCGTCGGCCAGCACGGCCAGCAGCTCGCCGCGGTTCATCAGCGGATCGGCCAGATAGATCGCGCGCAGGTGAGGCGGCAGTCTGCCGATCAGCACGCGCGCCAGCATGGTCTTGCCGGTACCGACCTCGCCGCTCACCTTGACCAGGCCCTCTTCGCGGCCGAGCGCGTAGACCAGCGCGTCGAGCAGCGCGCTGCGGTTGGCGCCGCCGAAGAAGAAGTCGGCGTGCGGAGTGATCAGGAAGGGCGCTTCGCGCAGGCCGAAGTGGTCGAGATACATGTCAGCCCTGCCCGCCGGCGTCGCCGTCCGGCGCCTCCATCCGGTGGTACAGCGTGGTGCGGGCGATGCCGAGCAGGCGCGCCGCCGCGCTGACGTTGCCGCGCGCAAGGCGCATGGCTGCGTCGATGTATGCGGATTCCCATTCGCGCAGCTTGGCGTCGAGGCGGAAGCCTCCGGCGCGCAGTTCGGCGGTGGCGATGTCGATCAGGTCGCGGTCCTCTCCCGCAGCCGCGCCGCTGCGTATGGTCGGATCGAACTCGGCGAGCAAGGCGTCGCGCCCGACCTCCTGCCCCGGGTACTTGGTGGCGAGACGGATGACGATGTTGCGCAGTTCGCGCACATTGCCGGGAAATCCATAGTCCAGCCAGGCGGTGCGCGCCGCGACGTCGAGCGTGAAGGGCGGGCGGGCGAGCTGGGCGCAGAACTGGCTGCGGAAGTGGTCGAGCAGGCGCAGGCAGTCGTCGCCCATGTCGCGCAGCGGCGGCAGTGAAATGGTGAAGACGCTGAGCCGGTGGTAAAGATCCGAGCGGAAGCGGCCGGCGCGCACTTCGGCGCCGAGGTCCCGGTTGGTGGCGGCGACGATGCGCGCGTTCGACCGCCGCAACTGGGTTTCGCCGACGCGCTGGAACTCGCCGTTCTCGAGCACGCGCAGCAGCTTGGCCTGCAGGTCCAGCGGCAGTTCGCCGATCTCATCGAGGAAAAGCGTGCCGGCGGCGGCTTCCTCAAAATACCCCGCGCGCGCCGACTGCGCGCCGGTGAACGCGCCGCGGGCGTGACCGAACAGCGTGGGTTCGACCAGACTGGGCGAGATGGCGGCGCAGTTCAGTGCCAGGAAGGGGCGGTCGCTGCCGCCGACGGCGTGCAGGCGGTTGGCCACGATGTCCTTGCCGGTGCCGGATTCGCCCTCGATCAGCACCGGGTAGGGCAGGCGTGCGTACTGTTCGATCTGCGCGCGCAGGCGTTCCACCTGTGCGCTGACGCCGATCAGGGCCGGCAGCGCCGGCGCGTCCTCTTCGTGGCAAGTCCGGGCCAACTGGCGCAGCAACGCATTGAGCGCCTGCGGCTGCGCCGGTTTGGCGACGAATTCGGTGGCGCCGAGCGCGCGAGCGTGGCGCGCGACATTCTCCTCGCCCTGGCCCGACAGCACGACGATGCGCGTGTCCGGCGAATGCGCCAGCAGGTCCGCGATCAGCGCGTAGCCTTCATCGGGACGATGCGGGTTGGGCGGCAGGCCGAGATCGATCAGCGCCAGCGCAGGCGGACTCGCCTGCTCGCGCAGCCAATTGATGGCGGCGCTGCGCGACGCGTGGCTGACCACGTCGAAATCCGCTTCGAGCAGGAAAGACAGCGAGTCGGCAATCAGCGGATCGTCGTCGACGATGAGCAGTCCGGGGCGGCTCGCAGGGGATCGGGCTGAATTCGGCATGTGTGCCGGTCATCATAGCGCAGCGCGCAGCGGTGGATTCCGCCCGGCGGAGGCGCCCGGCGCGTCTGCTACAATCCGCGACCTTTACCACAAGACCGTTCCGCGCTCGTGTCCGCTTCCCCTCCGGCCGAAGACATTCTGGTCGACCTGTCGAGTGTCGACTTCGCGTACGACAAGCGGCCCATCCTGACCGGCATCAATCTGCGCATTCCGCGCGGCAAGCTCGTCGCCATCATGGGTGGCAGCGGCTGCGGCAAGACGACGCTGCTGCGCCTGATCGGCGGTCAGCTGAAGCCGACCGCCGGCCGCATCCAGGTGGCCGAGCACGATCTGGCCAAGCTGTCTCGGCGCGACATGTACGCGCTGCGCCGGCGCATGGGCATGCTGTTCCAGTTCGGCGCGCTGTTCACCGATCTGACCGTTTTCGACAACGTCGCTTTCCCGCTGCGCGAGCACACCGATCTGCCGGAAGACATGATCCGCGATCTGGTGCTGATGAAGCTGCACGCGGTCGGTCTGCGCGGCGCGCACAAGCTGATGCCGAACGAGCTATCCGGCGGCATGTCGCGCCGGGTGGCGCTGGCGCGCGCGGTGGCGCTCGATCCGATGCTCATCATGTACGACGAGCCGTTCGCCGGCCTCGATCCGATCTCGCTGGCGGTGGTCGGTCAGCTCATCCGCAAGCTCAACGACGCGCTCGGCGCCAGTTCCATCATGGTGACGCACGACGTGCACGAATCGCTGGAAATCGTCGATTACATCTACTTCCTGTCGGGCGGCAAGGTGGTCGCGCAGGGCACGCCGGGCGAGATCCGCGCCTCGACCGATCCGTTCGTGAAGCAGTTCGTCAATGCCGAAACCGACGGGCCGCTGCCTTTCCACTATCCGACCGACGACTACCGCAAGGCCCTGATGGAGGTCCGTTCATGATCTCGCGCGTGTTCCGCGCCATGGGCGCCCGCACCATTGATGGCATCTGGCGTCTGGGTTTCGCCACCCGCTTCTTGTTTGCCATCCTGCTGCGCTCGGGCACTTCGTTCGCGCGCTTCCAGCTGACGATACGCGAGGTGTTCTCGACCGGCGTGCTGTCGCTCATCATCATTCTGGTGTCCGGCTTCTTCGTCGGCCTGGTGCTCGGTCTTCAGGGGTACGAAACGCTGCAGCGCTACGGTTCCAGCGAGGCGCTGGGCATTCTGGTCGCACTGTCGCTGGTACGCGAGCTGGGTCCGGTGGTCGCCGGCCTGCTGTTCGCCAGTCGCGCCGGCTCGGCGCTGACCGCTGAAATCGGCCTGATGAAGACGACCGAGCAGCTGAAGGCGATGGACATGATGGCGGTCGACCCGATCGCCCGCGTCGTCGCACCGCGCTTCTGGGGTGGCGTCATTTCGATGCCGTTGCTGGCCGCCCTGTTCTCGACCATGGGCGTGTTCGGCGCCTGGTTCATCGGCGTCGTGTTCATCGGCGTCGATGACGGCGCCTTCTGGTCGCAGATGCAGGCGTCGGTCGATTTCCGCTACGACATCGTGAATGGCGTGATCAAGAGCGTCGTTTTCGGCTTCGCGGTCGCGCTGATCGCGGTTTTCGAAGGTTATGACTCGGCGCCCACCGCCGAGGGCGTGTCGCGGGCGATCACCCGTACCGTCGTCAATTCGGCGCTGGCCATTCTGGCGCTGGACTTTGTGCTGACCTCCTTCATGTTCAGGGGCAATGGATGAACCGTACCGTTCTCGACCTGTGGGTCGGTGTTTTCGTCGCTGTCGGCGTGGCTGCAGTGTTGTTTCTGGCACTAAAGGTCGGCAACCTTGCGTCCGCTAACATCGGGGAGACATACAGGCTGCAAGCCAACTTTGATAACATCGGCGGCCTGAAACCGCGTGCGCCCGTCAAAAGTTCGGGTGTCGTGGTGGGCCGGGTGACGGAAATCACTTTTGACCCGAATCTGTATGTCGCCGTGGTGAAAATGGATGTCGACAAGCGCTACAGTTTCCCGCGCGACACGTTTGCAACCATTCTGACCTCGGGTCTGCTGGGTGAGCAGTACATCGGTTTCGAAGTCGGTGGCGACACCGAAATGCTTCAGGCCGGTGCCACCATCACCAAGACGCAGTCTGCAGTGGTGCTTGAAAAGCTGATCAGCCAGTTCATGTTCAACAAGGCTGCCGAGAGCCCGACCGCTCCCGAGCAGTGACGTACGGAATGCATAGCCGGGAAGCCCGACAGATGACCAAAACCAACAAGCAGTCGAATCTCAATATCCGCTCGGTGCTTGCCGCCACCGCTGCAGCCGCGCTGTTCACCGGCTGTGCGACCTCGGGCAACCCCAAGGATCCGATCGAAGGCTACAACCGCGCGATGTTCTCGTTCAACGAGACCGTCGACAAGGCGGTGATCAAGCCGGTCGCCCAGGGCTACGACTTCGTGGTGCCGGATCCCGTGCAGACCGGCGTCTCCAATTTCTTCGCCAACATCGCCGATCTGTGGACAGGCGTGAACAACCTCCTGCAGGGCAAGCCGGTCGATGCTCTGTCGGATGCCGGTCGTGTGCTGGTCAACTCGACCCTTGGCATTCTCGGCCTGTTCGACGTCGCGACGCCGATGGGTCTTGATAAGCACGAGGAAGATTTCGGTCAGACCCTCGGCCGCTGGGGCGTCGGCGACGGCGCCTACGTGGTGCTGCCGATTCTCGGCCCGCGCACCGTGCGCGACACCTTCGGTCTGGCTGCGGACATCTACGTTGACCCGGTGCGTGACGCCGACGGTCATCGCGGCTACCGCAACACCGCCATCGCGCTGCGCGCCATCGACACCCGCGCCAACCTGCTGAAGGCAGAGGATGCGCTCGAAGCGGCGGCTATCGACAAGTACGCCTATGTGCGCGACGCCTATCTGCAGCATCGCCGCAGTGCCATCCATGACGGCAACCCGCCGCGCGAAGCCGATGACTCGGCTTCGCTGCCGAGCGCGAACCTTCTGACGATGGAACCGCTCGAATCGACGTGGACGATGATGCTTGTCGGCGCGCCGGAGAAGTCGGACGTTGATGCAGTGAATGCGTCCGAGCCGGCCACCGGATCGGTGGACACCGCAGCCGTCTCGTTCTGATCGGCAAGCCCGGCGTTAAGCCGGGCAGCGCGGTCACCACGGCCTGTCGCGTTCCGACAGGCCTCTTTCTTTTCCGGGAGCACATATGTTCAAGCGCTTTGTTCAATTACTGATGGTTGCCTTCGCCGCAAGTGCGGTCGCTCAGGCAAACGTGCTGAAGGCGCCCGACGTGCTGGTCAAGGAAGTGACCGAAGATGTCCTGACCACGCTGCGTACCGATCCGTCGATCAAGGCCGGCGATACCGCCAAGACGGCGGAATTGGTCGAAACCCGCGTGCTGCCGCATTTCAATTTCACACGCATGACGGCGCTGGCACTCGGCAAGGAGTGGCGCGCGACGACGCCTGAACAGAAGAAGGTGTTGACCGAAGAGTTCCGTACCCTGCTGGTGCGCACCTATTCGAACGCCCTGACCAGCTATCGCAATCAGACCATCGATTACCGCCCGTTCAAGATGGGCGCTGCCGACACCGACGTGACGGTGCGCACCCAGATCAACCAGCCGGGCGGTCGCCCGATTCCGCTCGATTACGCGCTGGAGAAGCAGGAAGAGGGCTGGAAGGTGTACGACGTGATGGTGTCGGGCGTCAGTCTGGTGACCAACTACCGCGAAACTTTCGCCGCCGAGATCCGCGCGGGTGGCGTCGACGGCCTGGTGAAGACGCTGCGCGCCAAGAACGCATCGAACGTGCCGGCGCCGCTGCCCGCACCGGCAACGGCGACAAAATGATCGCGCTCGACAACGGCGTGCTGCGCGTCAGTGGCACGATGCGACTGCCCGAGGCGATGGCGTTGCGCGACGCCGGTCTGGCGCTGCTGTCGTCGGCCTCTTCCATCGACTTGTCGGCGGTTGAGGACGTCGATTCGTCGGCCATCGCCGTGCTGCTCGCGTGGGAACGTGCGAGTGGTGGCAGCGATGGCCCGCTGCCGGTCACCGGGGCACCGGCCGGACTGACCAGCCTGGCTCGCCTGTATGAGGTGTCGTCCTATTGCGGACTGGACGCCGACGACGCGACCGCTCGCTGATGTGTGCTTCTTCCGGCCTCCCGCGGGGGCCGGCACTGCAGTTCTTTCATGTCTGATTCCACCGCTGCCTTGCTGATCGAAGGCGTCTGCAAGCGATTCGGTTCGCTGCAGGCGCTTGACCGTGTCTCGCTCGAAGTGAAGCAGGGCGAGTTCTTCGGCCTGCTCGGGCCGAACGGTGCCGGCAAGACCACCCTGATTTCGGCCATGGCCGGCCTGTGCCGTGCCGATTCCGGCTCGATCCGCGTGCTCGGGCACGATACGGTGACCGACTACCGCGCGGCACGCGCCCGGCTGGGCGTCGTGCCGCAGGAACTGGTGTTCGATCCCTTCTTCACCGTGCGCGAAACGCTGCGCATCCAGTCCGGCTATTTCGGCTTGCGGCGCAACGACGACTGGATAGACGAAATCCTGCAGCGGCTCGATCTCGAGGCGAAGGCCGACGTGAACATGCGCCGCCTGTCCGGTGGCATGAAGCGACGCGTGCTGGTGGCGCAGGCGCTGGTGCATCGGCCACCGCTCATCGTGCTCGACGAGCCCACGGCCGGCGTCGACGTCGAACTGCGACAGGGCCTGTGGGCCTTCGTGCGCGACCTGAACAGGCAGGGGCACACCATTGTGCTCACCACGCACTACCTCGAAGAGGCGGAAAGCCTGTGCGGCCGGATCGCCATGCTGAAACAGGGCCGCGTGGTGGCGCTGGAACGGACAGCCGACCTGCTGTCGCGCCGGGTGCAGCAGACGCTGCGCCTGCGTCTGGGCAACGGCACCGCGTTGCCGGTCGAGTTCCGCGCCGTGGCGCGGGCCACGCCCGATGGCCGGGTCGCCATCGTGCTCGACAGCGCGGACGCCGTCGCTGCCTGTCTCGCACGCTTGCACGCGGCTGGCGTCGCGCTCGACGACATCGAACTGGTGAAGCCGGATCTCGAGGACGTGTTCATTGCGATGATGCAGGAGGCCGCCTGATGAGCATGGCGCTGCGCACCCTGTTGTACAAGGAGCTGCTGCGGTTCTGGAAGGTGAGCTTCCAGACGGTCGGCGCGCCTGTGCTGACCGCGCTGCTCTATCTGCTGGTGTTTTCGCACGTGCTCGAACGCACGGTCGAAGTCTATGGCGGTGTCAGCTATACCGCCTTCCTGGTGCCCGGCCTGGTCATGATGAGCCTGCTGCAGAACGCCTTCGCCAACAGTTCGTCGTCGCTGATCCAGTCCAAGGTGACCGGAAATATCGTGTTCGTGCTGCTGCCGCCGATTTCCTACCGCGAGTTCTTCGCCGCCTACGTGCTGGCTGCCGTGATCCGTGGCCTGGTGGTCGGCGCGGGCGTGTGGCTGGTGACGCTGTGGTTCGTCGAGCTGCCTTATGCCCATCCGCTGTGGATACTGTTCTTTGCCACCGTGGGTGGAGCAATTCTTGCGAGTCTCGGCGTGATTGCGGGCATATGGGCCGACAAATTCGACCAACTGGCCGCTTTCCAGAATTTCGTCGTGATGCCGCTCACCTTTCTGTCGGGTGTGTTCTACTCCATCCACACGCTGCCCGACTTCTGGCAGGTGGTATCGCATCTGAATCCCTTTTTCTACATGATCGACGGTTTCCGTTACGGCTTCTTCGGACAGTCGGACGTTTCCCCGTGGATCAGTGCCCTGGTCGCGGGCGGCAGTTTTGCGGTGCTCGCGGGCATCACGCTGAACATGCTTGCACGCGGCTACAAACTGAGAAGTTGAACATGGTCACTCCCGAAAGCATCCAGGCTTCCATCACCGCCGGCATCGACTGCCAGCACTGTCAGGTCGCTGGCGACGGCCAGCATTTCGAGGCGATCATCGTGTCGTCCGCCTTCGAGGGCCTGCGCAGCGTGCGCCGCCACCAGCTGGTCTATGCCGCGCTGGGCGATCGCATGCGCGAGGAAATCCATGCGCTGTCGATGAAGACCCTCACTCCGGACGAGTGGAAGGCCTGATCGAGCGATGGACAAGCTGTTGATCGAAGGCGGCCATCGTCTGCACGGCGAGGCCGAAATGTCGGGCGCGAAGAACGCGGCGCTGCCCATCCTGTGCGCCGCGCTGCTGACGCGCGAGGCGCTCACGCTGACCAATGTGCCGCAGCTGAACGACATCGGCACCATGCTCAAGCTGCTGGCACAGATGGGCGTGGCGGTGCAGCGCGACGGTTCGACCGTCACGCTGGATGCGTCCGGTCTGAACAATCCGGTGGCGCCCTACGAGATGGTGAAAACCATGCGCGCCTCCATCCTGGTGCTCGGCCCGCTGGTCGCGCGCTGCGGCGAGGCGCGCGTGTCGCTGCCCGGCGGCTGCGCCATCGGCGCGCGCCCGGTGGATCAGCACATCAAGGGTCTGCAGGCGATGGGCGCCGAGGTGGCGGTCGAGCACGGCTACGTCGTCGCGCGTACGTCGCGGCTCAAGGGCGCGCGCCTGTTCACCGACATGGTGACGGTCACCGGCACCGAGAACCTGATGATGGCCGGCGTGCTCGCCGACGGCGAGACGGTGATCGAGAACGCCGCGCGCGAGCCCGAAGTGGTCGATCTGGCCAACTGCCTGGTCGCGATGGGCGCGCGCATTTCCGGCGCCGGTACCGACGTGATCCGCATCCAGGGCGTCGAACGTCTGCATGGCGCGACCCATCGCATCATGCCGGACCGCATCGAAACCGGTACCTATCTGTGTGCCGCCGCCGCTGCCGGCGGCGAAATCCGCCTGACCGGCACATCGGCCGGCTATCTGGACGCAGTGATCGACAAGCTGATGGACGCCGGCTGCGACATTCGCACCGAGAAGTCGCCGTCCTTCGAAGCCATCGTGCTGAAGGCGCCGGACAAGCTGAAGGCGGTGTCCATCCGTACCGCGCCTTATCCGGCCTTCCCGACCGACATGCAGGCGCAGTTCATGGCGATCAATACGGTCGCTGAAGGCACCGCCATCATCCGCGAGACGATTTTCGAGAACCGTTTCATGCACGCGGTCGAGCTGGCCCGTCTGGGTGCCGACATCCGCATCGACGGCAATACCGCGGTAGTGCAGGGCGTGGCGCAGCTCGACGGCGCGGCCGTGATGGCGACCGACCTGCGCGCCTCGGCCGGCCTCATCATCGCCGGCCTGGTGGCGCGCGGTGAAACGCTGATCGAGCGCATCTATCATCTGGACCGCGGCTACGAACGCATCGAGCAGAAGCTCAGCGCGCTCGGCGCCACCGTCCGCCGCGTGTCCTGACGACACGCCATCCACACGAGGCACACCGTGCAAGGCATCACCCTGGCGCTGTCCAAAGGGCGCATCTTCGAAGAAACGCTGCCGCTGCTGGCGGCGGCCGGCATCGTGCCGACCGACGATCCGGAGTCGTCGCGCAAGCTCATCATCGGTACCAACCGGCCTGACGTGCGTCTGGTCATCGTGCGTGCGTCCGATACGCCGACCTATGTGCAATACGGTGCGGCCGACCTCGGCATCGCCGGCAAGGACGTGCTGCTGGAACACGGCGGTGCCGGCCTCTACCAGCCGATCGACCTGAACATCGCGCGTTGCCGGCTCAGCGTGGCGGTACCGGCGGGATTCGATTACGAGCAGGCGGTGCGCCGCGGCGCACGCCTCAAGGTGGCGACCAAGTATGTGCACACCGCGCGCGAACATTTCGCCGCCAAGGGCGTCCACGTCGACCTGATCAAGCTGTACGGATCGATGGAACTGGCGCCGCTGGTAGGGCTGGCCGACGCCATCGTCGATCTGGTCAGCAGCGGCGGCACCTTGCGTGCGAACAATCTGGTCGAGGTCGAACACATCATGGACATCAGCTCGCGTCTGGTCATCAATCAGGCGGCGCTCAAGGTGAAGCACGATCTGCTTACGCCCATCCTGGAGGCGATTCAGGGGGCGGTGCAGGCATGAGTGCGACGAAGATCAGCCGGCTCGACTCCGGCGCCCCCGATTTTCTCGATCGGCTGGACACGCTTCTGGCCTTCGAAAGTTCGACCGACGACGCGATCGAGACGGCAGTTGCCGGCATCCTGCGCGACGTGCGGGCGCGCGGCGACGAGGCGGTCATCGAGTACACGCGCCGTTTCGACCGCATGGACTGCGCCGCCATGGTCGAACTCGAACTGCCGCGCAGCGAGCTTGACGCCGCCTACGCCGGACTGAGCGATACCCAGCGCGCGGCGCTGGCCGAAGCCGCCGACCGCGTGCGGCTCTATCACGAGCGGCAGAAGCAGGATTCCTGGGAGTACGCGGAAGCCGATGGCACCCGCCTCGGGCAGAAGGTAACGCCGCTGGACCGCGTCGGCCTCTACGTGCCGGGCGGCCGGGCGTCCTATCCCAGCTCGGTGCTGATGAACGCGATTCCGGCCAAGGTCGCGGGCGTCAAGGAACTGATCATGGTGGTGCCGACGCCGGGCGGAGAACGCAATCCGCTGGTGCTGGCTGCTGCAGCGATCACCGGCGTTGATCGCGTGTTCACGATAGGCGGTGCGCAGGCGGTGGCGGCGCTCGCCTACGGTACGCAGACCATTCCGCAGGTGGACAAGATCGTCGGCCCGGGCAACGCCTATGTCGCCAGCGCCAAGCGGCGCGTGTTCGGCACGGTCGGCATCGACATGGTGGCCGGGCCATCCGAGGTGCTCATCATCTCCGACGGTCACGGCAATCCGGACTGGGTGGCGATGGATCTGTTCGCCCAGGCCGAGCACGACGAACTGGCGCAGTCCATCCTGCTGTGCACCGACGCCGCCTTCCTCGACCGCGTGCACGCGTCGATAGACCGTCTGCTGGCGGAAATGCCGCGCCGCGACACCATCGCCACCTCGCTTGCCAACCGTGGCGCGCTGATCAAGGTGCGCGACCTGGCCGAGGCCTGCGACCTCGCCAACCGCATCGCGCCCGAACACTTGGAAATCTGCACCGAGGATCCGCGGGCGCTGGTCGACAGCATCCGTCACGCCGGCGCGATGTTCCTCGGCCACTACTCGGTCGAGGCGCTGGGCGACTACTGCGCCGGTCCGAACCACGTCCTGCCGACCATGCGCAGCGCGCGCTTCTCCAGCCCGCTGGGCGTGTACGACTTCCAGAAGCGCACGTCCATTCTCGACATTTCGGCCGAGGGCGCGCAGAAGCTGGGCCGTATCGCGTCGGTGCTGGCGCACGGCGAGGGCCTGCAGGCACACGCCCGCTCGGCGGAAATGCGGCTGAAGGACTGACTTCCACGCGGCCACGACCCGGCGTACAGTGGCGCCCGGGTCGTGCGCCCGACCTGACCGGTCATGCGCACGTCGTTGCAGCAGTGAACCGATCAGGGAGCAGCCATGCAGCAGTCCGAACACCCCGAAGCGCCACAAGCCTCAGGGGACGCGCAGGATCTACCTTTCCCGGTGGTGCGTGAAGTCGGGCTGTTCGCCTGTGTCGACTGGCTTGGCCGGGCGTTTCAGGACATGCGCGCGAGTCCCGGTGGCAGCCTGTTCTACGGCGCCTGTTTCGCCTTCATGGGGCTGGTGCTGACCACGGTGTTCCGCCATGCCTATCACCTGACTTCGGCGCTGGTGTGCGGCTTCCTGCTGCTCGGCCCCTTCCTGTCGCTCGGCCTGTACGACCTGTCCCGCCAGCGCGAGGCCGGGCAGCCACCGGTGCTCGCGCATTCGCTCACCGCCGGCGGCCACAATGCCGGCGCGATCGGCGTATTCGCCGTCATCCTCATCATCATCTTCCTGGTGTGGGCACGTGCCTCACTGGTCGTGTTCGCGCTGTTCTACACGACGCAGATGCCGTCGGTGGACCACTTCCTCGAACAGGTGCTGACGCTGCAGAACATTGAGTTCCTGATGGCTTATGCGGTAGTGGGCTTCATCTTCGCGTCGCTGGTGTTCGGCGCCAGCGTGGTCGCCATTCCGCTGATGCTGGACCGCCGACAGGACGCGGTGACGTCCATCCTCGCCAGTCTCTTCTCGCTCGGCCGCAATCCGGGGCCGATGCTGGTGTGGGCCGCGCTTATCGTGATCTTCGCGGTGATCGGCTTCCTGACCTTCTTCCTAGGCCTGATCGTGCTGATGCCGCTGGTCGGGCATGCTACCTGGCACGCCTACCGGGCGCTGATCGAACCACTTCAGCACCCGGCTGGCGCCGCCTAGCGCCGACGGAACAGGCCCAGCACGCCGAGCCCCGCCACCATCATCAGGGCGGTCGACGCTTCCGGCACGGCGGAGACCGCGAACGGCGTCGTGTCGGGCACGGCATCGGCATGAACGCCGTCGGTGAACGCGGTCCAGTTGGCGACGTCATTCACCGTGTTGCCGTAGACCGCGAAATCGGCGGCGCCGCTGCGTGAACCCGTGTAGCTGGCGTAATCGGTGCTGGCGGGCAGGGCGATCGCGTTCACCCCGGCGGTGAGTCCGGCAGCGCCCAGTGCCGTTGCGGCGGCCGCTGCACCTTCCGACGACACTGCGGCAAGAAAGGTGGTCGGAGCCGAGGTGCCGCTGCCGACATAGGCGTAGAGCGTGTCGGCCGTGCTGCTGAGCGCGGCATTGCCGGTGCCGGTCAGGCTGCCGGTGGATGCTGCGCGCGCCGTCTGATCGATGTCGCTGAAACGGACGACCGTGCCGGCTGCGATGATGCCGGCGCCGGTCTGCCAGGTATGGAAGCCTTCGGAACTGGTGAAGGCGGCGCCATCCCAGTTGCTGTCGGTGAAGTAGATCGTGCTGTTGGCCGCGAGATCGGTCAGCGCGACGATGGCCCAGCCGTCCTCGTCGGCATTGAAGGCGGTAAACGCGATATCGCCCGCCCCGAGCGCGTGGGCGCCCTGCGCCGACAGGCACAGCGACGCGATGCACAGCATTCTTGCTGAAAACATGAACACCTCCTCCTGAATGAATGCAGCCGTTCCGGATGGAACGGCCTGCCGGGGGTGGTGTGTCTCCAGCGGCTGCAAGACCGCTCAGGCGATGTAATGGTTGATGTGTGTGCGCCCACCCGGCGTCAATCTATGACATCGGGCTGAAATATGCAAAAAGAATATTCAGCGCAGCGTCAGGCCGGTCCACCCCTGCTTGCGCAGGCACTCGTACAGTCCGCGGGTGACGGTGCCGGCCGTGGTGTCCGGCGCGTGGGCCTCGCCCAGCGTGGACAGGCATTGCGTCTGGTCGGCGATCAGTTCGTTCGCACCAGCGCCCATCTTCGACCACATCGCGATGCGCAGGCGGGCTAGCGGGTCTTTCGGAGCGACGGGGGCCGGCGCGGCGGTGGTGCGTGTCGCCGCAGCGGGCCGGGCTGGCTCGGTGCCCGGCGTGGCCGCTTCGGCCGCGGCCGCCGGCTGCGCTTCAGCGACTGCTTCGCTGTCCTCGACCGACACCAGCGTGATCTGCGACAGCTCCTCAGTCGAGCGCGTCCACCACCCTTTCGTCTCCATGCACTGGATGAAGGCGGTCCGCTCCGTGGTGGTGCCCATGCAGGCGCGTTCGTCGCGGCGGTAGTCGGCGCCACCGGCACCCTGCTTGAAGGACACGCTGGTGCAGCCGGCGAGCACGCCGAGCGTCAATGCGGAGAGGAAGAGCGGGCGGGTGAGGCGCATGGCTGAACGGGTGAGGGACGATGACCTCTTCCGTTCAGCAAGAAGCGCTCCAGCACGTCAAATGATGTCCTGCAGGGCTTCGACCAGTGCGTCGCACTGCGCATTGGTGCCCACCGTGATACGCAGGAACTGGTCGATGCGCGGGGCCTTGAAGTGGCGCACCAGGATGCGCCGCTCACGCAGTTGCGCCGACAGCGCGGCCGCGTCGTGTTGCGGGTGACGTACGAACAGGAAGTTGGCGGCCGACGGCAGCACTTCGAAGCCGAGTGTGGTCAGCTCTTCGGCCAGCCGCTCGCGGCTGGCGATGACGCGGCGGCGGGTCTGGTCGAACCACTCGCGGTCCTGCACCGCTGCAGTGGCGCCGGCCAGCGCCAGGCGGTCGAGCGGGTAGGAATTGAAGCTGTCCTTCACCCGGGTCAGGCCTTCGATCAGCGCCGGCTGGCCGATCGCGAAGCCGACACGCAGGCCGGCCAGCGAACGCGATTTCGACAGGGTCTGCGTCACCAGCAGATTGGGGTGCTTGGCCACCAGGGCAACCGCCGACTCGCCGCCGAAGTCGATATAGGCCTCATCGATCACGATCGGGCTGTCCGGCAGCGCAGTGGCGAGGCGCTCGATGTCGGACAGCGGCAGCAGACGGCCGGTCGGTGCATTGGGATTCGGAAAGATGACCGCGCCGGGACGGGCTTCGATGTAGTCGTCGACACGGATCGCGAACCGGGCGTCCAGCGGCACGCACTGGTAGTCGATGCCGTACAGCCTGCAATAGACCGGATAGAAGCTGTAGGTGATGTCCGGGAACAGCAGCGGCCGGTCGTGCTTGAGCAGGCCGATGAAGGTGTGCGCCAGCACCTCGTCCGAGCTGTTGCCGACGAACACCTGGTCGGCGCCCACGCCGAAGTGCGCGGCGATCGCCTCGCGCAGCGCCAAGCCGGTCGGTTCCGGGTAGAGCTTGAGCCGGTCGCCGTCCACGTCCAGTTCGGCCAGCATGGCCGCGACGGCCCGCGGGCTGGGCGGATAGGGGTTCTCGTTGGTATTGAGCTTGATCAGCCCGTCGATCTTCGGTTGTTCGCCCGGCGTGTAGGGCGACAGGGTGTGGACGACGGGGCTCCAGAACTGGCTCATGATGGTGCAGGCGACGATGTGACTGTTGTTGGGCGGGACGTATTGCGGTGCGCGCAGGCCGGCATGGCCCGTTGCAAGTCGATGTTATCATCCAGCCATCCCTGTTCCGGCGCACAGCCGGGACGAATCACCGAAGCGACCATCTTCATGCGGCAAGCCGAAATCACGCGCAACACCCTGGAAACCCAGATCACGGTGCGCATCAATCTCGACGGAACCGGTCAGGGCAAGCTGGACACCGGCGTGCCCTTCTTCGATCACATGCTGGACCAGATCGTTCGCCACGGCCTGATCGACCTCGAAATCATCGCCAAGGGTGACCTGCACATCGACGCCCACCACACGGTGGAAGATGTCGGCATCACGCTGGGCCAGGCCTTCGCGAAGGCGGTTGGCGACAAGAAGGGCCTGCGTCGCTACGGCCACGCCTACGTTCCGCTGGACGAGGCGCTGTCGCGTGTCGTGGTTGACCTGTCCGGCCGCCCGGGGCTGGAGTACAACATCGACTTCACCCGCGCCCGCATCGGCGATTTCGACGTTGACCTGACGCGCGAGTTCTTCCAGGGCTTCGTCAATCACGCGCTGGTGACGCTGCACATCGACAATCTGCGCGGCATCAACGCGCATCACCAGTGCGAAACCGTATTCAAGGCCTTTGCCCGCGCGCTGCGTGCCGCCAGCGAGCGCGACGAACGTGCGGCCGGTCAGATGCCGTCGACCAAGGGTTCGCTCTGAGCCCGTCCTGACGCCAGCGTTTCACCCTCTTCCGATTCAGCCGCACTCATGACTCGCGTTGCCATCATCGATTACGGCATGGGCAATCTGCGTTCGGTCGCCAAGGCGATTGAGCACGTCGCCCCCGAAGCCGAGGTCATCGTCAGCAGCGACGCACGCGTCGTCGCGGGCGCCGACCGCGTCGTTTTTCCGGGTCAGGGCGCCATGCCGGACTGCATGCGCGAACTCGACGCGCGCGATCTGCGCGGCGCCGTGCTCGACGCCGCTGCGAACAAGCCCTTCCTGGGCATCTGCATCGGTCTGCAGATGCTGTTCCAGCACAGTCAGGAAGGCGACGTGCCAGGCCTCGGCGTGCTCGCCGGCGACGTGAAGCGTTTCGTCGATCCGCGCGATCCGGTGTCCGGGGCCCGGCTGAAGGTGCCGCACATGGGCTGGAATGGCGTGAGACAGACGCGCGCACATCCGATGTGGGACGGCATCGCCGACGACGAACGCTTCTATTTCGTGCACAGCTACTTCGTGCAACCGGTCGACGCGGCGCTGACCGCGGGCGAAACCTCCTACGGTGCAGCCTTTACCAGTGCGATAGCGCGCGATAATATTTTTGCGGTGCAATTTCACCCGGAAAAAAGCGCGCACGCCGGATTGCGCCTGCTGGCCAACTTCATCGGCTGGATGCCCTGATACCTGGTGCCCGACGATGCCGTCGGGGACTTCTCCCTTCCACTCTCCCAGACACGACACGACTCGCGCCATGCTGCTCATTCCCGCCATCGACCTCAAGGACGGCCACTGCGTACGCCTGAAGCAAGGTGATATGGACGTGGTGACCGTATTTTCGGAAGACCCGGCTGCCATGGCCCGCCATTGGCTCGATGCCGGTGCGCGCCGCCTGCATCTGGTGGACCTCAACGGCGCAGTCGCCGGCAAGCCGAAGAACGAATCGGCGATCAAGGCCATCGTCAAGGAACTGGGCGACGAAATCCCGATCCAGCTCGGCGGCGGCATCCGCGATCTCGACACCATCGAGCGCTACCTCGACGACGGCATCAGCTACGTCATCATCGGCACCGCGGCGGTCAAGAGTCCGGGCTTCGTACACGATGCCTGTGGCGCCTTCCCCGGCCACATCATCGTCGGCCTCGACGCCAAGGATGGCAAGGTGGCGGTGGACGGCTGGTCCAAGATGACCGGCCATGACGTGATCGATTTGGCGAAGAAATTCGAGGATCAGGGCGTCGAGGCGATTGTCTATACCGACATCGGTCGCGACGGCATGCTCAGCGGCGTGAACATCGACGCCACGGTGAAGCTGGCGCAGGCGTTGCGCATTCCGGTCATCGCGTCGGGCGGCATCACCAATCTGGACGACATCCGCGGCCTCTGTGCGGTCGAGGACGAAGGCGTGATCGGCGCCATTACCGGTCGAGCCATTTACGAAGGCACGCTGGATTTTGCGGCGGCCCAGGCCGAAGCCGACCGTCTCAACGGCGAAAGCTGAACCTCACATCGCGCACGGCGCGGAAACGACATGCTAGCCAAGCGCATCATTCCCTGTCTGGACGTCAACGCCGGCCGCGTGGTCAAGGGCGTCAATTTCGTGTCGCTGAAGGACGCCGGTGATCCGGTCGAGATCGCCCGTCGCTACGATGAGCAGGGCGCCGACGAGCTGACCTTCCTCGACATCACCGCCAGTTCCGACGCGCGCGACATCATCCTGCACGTGGTCGAGCAGGTGGCCGAGCAGGTGTTCATCCCGCTGACCGTCGGTGGCGGCGTGCGGGCGGTCGAGGACGTGCGTCGCCTGCTCAACGCCGGCGCCGACAAGGTAAGCATGAACACTGCCGCGATCAAGGATCCGGACCTGGTGGCGCGCGCATCGGGCAAGGTCGGTTCGCAGTGCATCGTCGTCGCCATCGACGCCAAGCGCGTCGACGATCGCGATGGCCGTCCACGCTGGGAAGTGTTCACGCACGGCGGGCGCAACCCGACCGGGCTTGACGCGGTCGAGTGGGCGCAGAAGGTCGAGTCGCTGGGTGCCGGTGAAATCCTGCTCACCAGCATGGATCGCGACGGCACCAAGAACGGCTTCGACCTCGCGCTGACCCGCGCCGTATCGGACGCGGTGCGCATTCCGGTCATCGCCTCGGGCGGCGTCGGCAACCTCGACCATCTGGTCGACGGCGTGGTCGAAGGCGGTGCCGACGCGGTGCTGGCGGCCAGCATTTTCCACTTCGGCCAGCACACGGTACGCGAGGCCAAGGAACGGATGCGCGAGCGCGGCATCGAGGTGCGCCTGTGATGACCGCACCGGCCTGGATCGACGTCATCGACTGGGACGACAAAGGTCTGCTGCCGGTCATCGTGCAGGAAGCGTCGACCGGCGACGTGCTCATGTTCGCCTGGATGAACCGTGACGCGCTGGTCCGCACGGCGGAACTGCGCGAGGCGGTGTTCTGGTCGCGCTCGCGCGGAAAGCTGTGGCACAAGGGTGAGGAATCCGGTCACACGCAGAAGGTGCTCGACATCCGCCTCGACTGCGACCGCGACGTGCTGCTGCTGAAGGTCGAACAGACCGGCGGCATCGCCTGCCACACCGGCCGCCACAGCTGCTTCTTCCACTCGCTGACCGATGGGCACTGGGACGAGGTCGACCCGGTCATCAAGAACCCGGACGAGATATACAAATGATCGACATCGAAGTGCTGCGCCGCGTTGCGCAGACCATCGCCGAGCGCAAGAGCGCCGAACCCGGTTCGTCCTACGTGTCCTCGCTGTTCCACAAGGGTACCGACGCGATCTGCAAGAAGGTGGCCGAAGAAGCGGCCGAAACCATCATGGCGTCCAAGGATGGCGACGTCGGCCACGTCGTGCGCGAGGTGACCGATCTGTGGTTCCACTCCATGGTGCTGCTGGCCCATCACGGCCTGACCGTGGACGACGTGCTGCATGAGTTCCGCCGCCGTGAGGGCATTTCGGGCATCGACGAAAAGCGCTCGCGCACGAACGGCTGATCATGCTCGCAATACGGTAATACACGTATTTGAAACTCCCGACCTCACGGACAGACTGACACCATGCACGACCCCAACTGCATCTTCTGCAAGATCATCGAAGGCAAGATTCCGTCGCGCAAGCTGTACGAGGACGACCTGATCTACGCCTTCCACGACATCAACCCGCAGGCGCCGGTGCATTTCCTGATCATCCCGAAGATGCACGTCGCTACGCTGTACGACGCCAACGGAGCGCACGAGGCCGTCCTCGGCCGCATGCTTTCGAAGGCGGGTGAACTGGCCCGTATGGCAGGTGCCGAGGACGGTTTCCGCACCATCATCAACTGCGGAAAGGTGGGTCGGCAGGAGGTGTATCATCTTCACATGCATGTTCTGGGCGGCGACCATCCCCTGCCGCCCATGATCGTTTCCGAGAGGTAATCCCATGGGTTCATTCAGCATCTGGCACTGGCTCGTCGTGCTCGTCATCGTGCTTCTGGTGTTCGGCACCAAGAAGCTGCGCAACATCGGCTCCGATCTCGGCGGCGCGGTCAAGGGCTTCAAGGAAGGCATGAAGGGCGCCGAAGGCAGCGCTCCGGCCGACCAGCCGACCCAGAGCGTCGGTCACACGATAGACGTGAAGGCGGAAGAGAAGGTCAAGTCCTGATCGCGGCGGCCACTGGCCGCTCCTTCATTCACCGGGCGGGCTGTCGGCCCGCCCGTCTCATTTCCACGTCCCCATGTTCGACATCGGTTTCTCCGAATTTTTCATCATCGGCATCGTGGCGCTGATCGTGCTCGGTCCCGAGCGCCTGCCGCGCGTTGCCCGTACGGCCGGCCATCTGCTGGGCCGGCTGCAGCGCTACGTCAGTGACGTGAAGGCGGATATTTCGAAGGAAATGCAGCTGGAGGAATTGCGCAAGCTGCAATCCCAGGTCGAACAGCAGGTGCGCGAAGTGGAGCGTCAGGCCAATGAGGCGACCGGTTCGGTCGCCAAGGAGGTCGACGGCCTGAGCGACCAGATGCGCGCCGCGATGGCCGAACAGGAAAAGTACGCGGCGATCGAGCAGGCCGAGACGGCGGCGCAGACGGCCGAGCCGGCGCCGGCAGCCGTTCCCGCGCCTGAGCCCGGTTCCGGCCAGCTCTCCCTCGATATTCCGCCGCCGGAAGCCAAACCGGTGTCGTCCGACAAGACATGAGCGAGCAGACCGAAAGTTTCATCTCCCATCTGGTCGAACTGCGTGACCGGCTGCTGCGTGCGGTGGCGGCCATCGTCATCGTGTTCATCTGCCTGATGCCCTGGGCCGGCGACATTTATGACCTGCTGGCGCGCCCGCTGATGATCGCGCTGCCGGAAGGCACGAAAATGATTGCCACCGGCGTCGTCACGCCCTTCTTCGTGCCGGTCAAGGTGACCATGATGGTGGCCTTCCTGATCGCCCTGCCGGTGGTGCTCTACCAGGCGTGGGCCTTCGTGGCGCCGGGCCTGTACGCGCACGAGAAGCGCCTCGGGCTGCCGCTGATCGTTGCCAGCACGCTGCTCTTCCTGGCGGGCATGGCCTTCTGCTACTTCTTCGTGTTCAAGACGGTGTTCCACTTCATTTCGGAGTTCGCGCCAAAGAGCATCACACCGGCGCCGGACATCGAGCAGTACCTCAGCTTCGTGTTGACCATGTTCACCGCCTTCGGCGTCACCTTCGAGGTGCCGGTGGTCGTGATCGTGCTGGTGCGCTTCGGCATCGTCAGCATCGAAAAGCTGCGGGAGGCGCGTCCTTACGTGATCGTCGGCGCTTTCGTTGTGGCCGCTGTCGTCACGCCGCCGGACGTGGTGTCGCAGCTGATGCTGGCCATTCCGCTGTGCGTGCTGTACGAACTCGGCATCGTGGTGGCGCGTTTCACCGGTCGATCGCCGGCCCGCGACGACGAGCGGGACGCGGCGGCCTGACCTTCCGCCTGATCCTTACTCGCGGTTCTTCGCGGCGACGCCGTTGATCGGCCGCTTGCCGACGTTGACGACGACGTCGCGCTCGCCGCCGCTGCGATAGACCTTCAGCGTTGCTTGCTGGCCGGGCACCAGTGCTGCGATCAGCTGCAGCATGCCGCTGGCGTCCTTCACCTTCTTGCCGTCGACCTCGAGCAGCACGTCACCCGGCCGCACACCGCCGCGGTCGGCCGGGCTGCCGCGCATGACGCCGGCGATCAGTGCGCCGCCACTCATCGGGTACTTGAAGCTTTCGGCAAGCTCCGGCGTCAGCTCCTGCACCTCGACGCCCACCCAGCCGCGCGTCACTGAGCCGCTGGCGACGATCTGTTCCATTACGCTGCGCGCGGTGCTGACCGGTATCGCGAAGCCGATGCCGAGCGAGCCGCCGCTGCGCGAGTAGATGGCGGTGTTGATGCCGACCAGATTGCCGTTGGCGTCGATCAGTGCGCCGCCGGAGTTGCCGGGGTTGATGGCGGCATCGGTCTGGATGAAGTTCTCGAAGGTGTTGATGCCGAGCTGGGAACGGCCGAGTGCGGACACGATACCCATGGTGACCGTCTGGCCGACGTCGAAAGGATTGCCGATCGCCAGCACCACGTCGCCGATGCGCAGCACGTCGTTGTCGCCGAAGCTCGCGGCCGGCAGCTTGGTCGGCGCCTTGACGCGCAGCACGGCGAGGTCGGATTCGGGGTCGCTGCCGATCAGCGTCGCCGGGTACTTGCCGCCGTCGTTCAGCGATACCTCGATTTCGTCGGCGGCCTCGACCACGTGGTTATTGGTCAGCACCACACCGTCCTCGCTGACGATGACGCCGGACCCCAGTCCCATCTGCCGTTGCGGTTGGCTGCCCAGGCGGTCGCCGAAGAAGTGACGGAACACCGGGTCGTTCATCAGCGGGTGCTGCGGTGTGCGCACGGCCTTGGTCGTGAAGATGTGCACCACCGAGGGCAGCGCCTTCTGCGCGGCATCGGCGTAGCTCACCACCTTCGCGGCTTCGATGCGCGTCGTGACCGGGGGCGGTTCGGGCAGCAGCGTGCTGATCGAGGGTGCCGTCGGCGTACCGTTCGGTAGCGTAGTCGAACGGCTCGGCAGCCATTCCGGTTTCAGCGTTGCGACGACGAAAAGCACGGCCAGGGCGGCAGTGACCGATTGAGCAAAGACCAGCCACAGACGCTGCATAATTCGGCAATCAGAACGGGGGAAGAATGGACAGGACGCAGCTGCAACGACATCTGGATGACCTGCTGGAAGCCGCGCGCTTCAAGGATTATTGCCCAAACGGCCTGCAAGTGGAAGGCGGGCCGGAGGTCGCCCGCGTCGTCTGTGGCGTCACCGCCAGCCTGGCGCTGATCGACGCCGCCATCGAGCGTGGCGCGCAGGCCATCCTGGTGCACCACGGCTGGTTCTGGCGCGGCGAGGACGGCCGTATCACCGGCATGCGGCGCGCACGCATCGCCCGCTTGCTGGCGCATGACATCAATCTGTTCGCTTACCACCTGCCTTTGGATGCGCACCCCGAACTGGGCAACAACGCCCAGCTCGGTCGCGTACTCGGCCTGACGCCGACCGCCGTCGCGGGCGACCAGGGGCTGCTGTGGATAGGCGAACCCGCCGTGCCTGCAAGCGCCGGTGAGCTGGCCGAACGTTTCGGCGCCGCGCTGGGCCGCACGCCACTGCTGGTGGGCGACGCCCAGCGCACGGTGCGGCGGGTCGCCTGGTGCACCGGCGGCGCGCAGGGCATGTTCGAACAGGCGATCGACGCCGGGGTCGACCTTTATCTGTCAGGCGAAATTTCGGAACAGACGACGCATACCGCACGCGAATCGGGCGTCCCCTACATCGCGGCCGGCCATCACGCGACCGAGCGCTACGGCGTGCAGGCGCTGGGCGAACACCTTGCGCAGGCCTGCGGACTCCAGGTGGCTTTCGTCGATATCGACAATCCCGCCTGACCTGAGACTCGGGCAGAACAGACCCTAGAGCAGGGCGAGGCGGGATGCGCTGGTATTGGTCACCGGCGGATTCGCGATCAGCCACTCCAGCATGCTCTTCAGCAGCAGGATGTCGTCGATCACGCCGAGCGGGAAACCGACGCGTGTACCGGCGCGATTGTCGCGCAGCAGTTCGGTCAGGTAATCCAGGCATTCCTGGTTCGGCCAGGTGGCATTGACGCGCGCCATGATGTGGGCGAACTGTTCGACCGATTCCGAGGTGATCGGGCCGCTGAAGTGCTCCCAGTCGGGCACCTTCACGTTGAATGCGCGATTCAGTTTGGGCGCCAGATCGTCGTATTCGCCGCGTCGGCCACCCTTGTGGTAGAGGTCGAGCAGCTTGAGCCATGGGATCAGCGACTCTTTCGGGTAGTCGCGCAGGAACTCGGACAGGGTCTGTGCGGCGCCTTCCGAGCGGCCGAAGGACACCATGATTTCGGCCAGTTCGAGCACGTGTTCGTGCGACGGCGGCGCTTCCTCGTTGGCCGGCGGCGCGCTCTGGTCAATGCTCAAGGTGCTGCTCGGCGGAATGCCGCTATTGCTGCTGACCAGGCGCGGTCCGCTGGCCGCCGGGGCTGCGCTCTCGCTGCTGCCCGTGCTGCTGGCCGAGCCGACGAAGGTGTCGAACTCGAGATCCAGGCGGGCGGGCTTGCGATTTTCCGCCGGTCCGTCGGGGGCCAGTTCGAAATCGACACTCGAACTGTCGACCGCCGGCAGCGGGTCGTGCCCGCTTTCCTGCGTCGTCGCGCCGGTGTCGCTGGTCCGTGCAGCGATCTGCACATCGTCCATGTGTTCGGCTGGCGCTTCGCCCGGGAAGTAACCGATCGACGAAACCACCGCCTGTGCCATCGCCGGCGTGGTTTGCTGGTCGACCGGCGTGTCATCGGCGCGAGCCGGGCGTGACCAGCTCGGTGCGGGAATGTCGGCGAAAACCGGCGGCGCGTCGGCACCGCCCTGCGCGTACTCGGTGTCCGCTGCGCGCTGATCGCGCCGGCGCGGCGGCGCGGTGTTGGCGAGGCTGGCTTCGATCTCGCGCTGACGGCGGGCACTGGCCTCGGCGACAGCCTGGGCGCGGCGGCGCCACAGCCAGCCACCACCAAGTACGGCGCCGGCGGCGAGCAGGCCCAGACCGGCGACCATCCAGTTCATGTCGGGCGCAAGAGGTTCCGCATCGGCGGGTGCGTCCGGTGGCAGCTTGGTGATCACCTTGACCGGCTCGTTGGTCAGGCCGGGCGGCGGGGGCGGCGGCGTCTCGGCTGCCTCCTCTTCGACGACGACAGGCTGTTCCACGACTGGGGCGGCGCTGTCGACCGGCGCCTCGGCCGTCACGGGCGGTGCGGAGGGCGTTTCGGTGAGCGGTGCCGCCGGCGCACGGGCGACGTCCAGCGCGCCGCTGCTGCGGTCGAGCTGTTTCTGCAGCGCTTCCAGCCGCGACTCCAGCTGTTTCACCTTGTCGGCGATCGCCAGATGGGTGGCGATCTGCTCGTCCAGAGCCGCGAGCAGTTTCTGTTCGGTACGCAGTGCTTCGCGCTGGGCTTCGCTGGCCTCCGGCCGCGCCGCCATGCCGCCCGACATCTTCAGACCGTTGCCTGCATCCAGACCGGGGGCGACGAAGAGGCGATCGCCGGCCGGCTGCGCCGCTTCGGTACGGCGCGGTTTGCGCGCTGCACGCGGCTTGGCCGGCGCCGGCTCGACCTCGCCACGCGCGGCGTCGCCCGCCGTCGCCGGCGCTGCGTCGGGGGCGGGCGCGGCGGCCGGACGGGCGCGTTCACGCGGTACGGAGGCTTCGGTCGGCGGACTGTCCGGTGAGGCCGCGGTGATCGGCTGCATCAGCACGGTGTACTCGCGGACCACTTCGTGGCCGCAGCCGATGCGGACGCCGACCATCAGGATGGGCTCGTTGACCGGCGTGCCGCTGCTGATGATAACGGTGCGCCCCTGCGTACGGATGCGTCCGGCGGTGAGCCAGGGAAGGTCGTCGGCGCCCGCCGAGGGTGGAATGTCGATCGAGAAACAGCTGCTTGCAGGCACGTCGTCGCCACTGCCCAGCAGCGCGACCTCGGCGCGGAACGGTTCGCCGATCGCCGACCGTGCCTTGATCGGCCCGAGCCCCAGCGCCAGTGCGTGCGGCGCGTGCAGACCGACGGCCAGCAGCGCGGCCGCGAGCAGCGTCGGGCGCAGCCGCGACCGGGTGCGTGTGAGCGCGGTGGTGGGCGTATGCAATTGAGGGGACTCCGTGCCGGAATGCAGGTGGCGATCCGTGATCATGTGTGTTTTTCGGCAAGCCGAGGGGAAACTTTACTTTAGTGGCGCGTGCTTTCGTGAGCCGCACCAGACAAGGCGATGCGGGAACAGGCAAAATTGTGTGTCGCGACAATTCCGCTGGAGCCCGCATGTTCCCAATGCTGTTCGAACTTTCCCCGCCGGCCTTGCCGATCCGCGATTCCGAGATGCGTTTCCCGGTGCGACGCATCTACTGTGTCGGTCGCAACTACGCCGACCACGCGCGCGAGATGGGGCACGACCCGACCCAGGAGCAGCCCTTCTTTTTCTCCAAACCGGCCGACGCGCTGGTCTGTGCGCCCGCCTCGATACCCTATCCATCGGCGACATCGGACCTGCAGCACGAGGTCGAACTGGTGGTCGCGTTGCATGCCGGCGGCCGTAATCTCGACGCGGCGCAGGCGCGCGCCGCCATATATGGATATGGCGTCGGCCTCGACCTGACGCGCCGCGACCTGCAGCGCGCGGCGCGTGACAAGGGGCAACCGTGGGACATGGGCAAGGGTTTCGACTTCAGCGCGCCGGTGTCCGAACTGGTGCCGGCCAGCGTCTGCGGGCATCCGCGCAGCGGGGCGATCGAACTGACGGGGAATGGGCAGGTGCGTCAGCGGGGCGATCTGTCCGACATGATTCTCGACGTCGAAACGCTGATCGAGCGCCTGTCCCGCCTGGTTGAACTGCGTGCCGGCGATCTGCTGTTCACCGGTACGCCGGCCGGCGTGTCGGCGCTTCGGCCTGGTGATCGTGTCTGCGCCGAGGTTGCCGGCGTCGGGGAGTTGCTCGTCGACATCGCTCCCTCGCTGGACTGCTGAATTGTTTCGCTGCAGTGCAGCGATGCTCTGTATAATTATGGATTACGTGATCCGGCCCGCACGCCGGAATGCGGGTGTCGACCGCCAACCGGCGTCGCGATGCGCAACAAGACTCGTGAGGGCTACAACCCGAAGCGGGCGTTTCACCATCCTGTGCAGACAACAAGGCGAGGAATACGCATGAAGATCCATGAGTATCAGGCGAAGGAGGTATTGCGCCGTTTCGGTGTGGTCACGCCGCGCGGAGTACCTGTTTTCGAGGTTGACCAGGCAGTGGCCGCAGCGGAATCGCTGGGCGGCAAGGTCTGGGTGGTCAAGGCGCAGATCCACGCCGGTGGCCGAGGCAAGGGCGGCGGCGTCAAGGTGGCGAAGTCGCTCGATGAAGTGCGCGAATTCGCGAAGCAGATCATGGGCATGCAGCTGGTCACGCACCAGACTGGCCCGGAAGGCCAGAAGGTCCGCCGCCTGCTGATCGAGGAAGGCGCCGACATCAAGAAGGAATACTACGTCGCCGCGCTGACCGATCGCGCGACGCAGAAGGTGGCGATGATGGCCTCGTCGGAAGGCGGCATGGACATCGAGGAAGTCGCCCACAACACCCCGGAAAAGATCATCAAGGTGTTCATCGACCCGCTGGTCGGCATGACCGACGCGCAGGGCAAGGAACTGGCCGACGGCATCGGCGTTCCCGCTGCGTCGCAGGCACAGGCGATCGACACCTTCAAGAAGCTATACACCTGCTACATGGAAACCGATGCCTCGCTGGCGGAAATCAATCCGCTGATTCTAGAAGGCAACGGCAACATCAAGGCGCTGGACGCCAAGTTCAATTTCGATTCGAACGCGCTCTACCGTCACGAAGACATCGTGGCCTTCCGTGACCTCGACGAAGAGGACGCGGCCGAGATCGAGGCCTCGAAGTTCGACCTCAGCTATGTGTCGCTGGACGGCAACATCGGCTGCCTGGTGAACGGTGCCGGTCTGGCCATGGCCACCATGGACGTGATCAAGCTGTACGGCGCCGAGCCGGCCAACTTCCTCGACGTGGGCGGCGGTGCCACCACCGAGAAGGTGACCGAGGCGTTCAAGATCATGCTGCGCAACCCGAACGTGCGCGGCATTCTGGTGAATATCTTCGGCGGCATCATGCGCTGCGACACCATCGCGACCGGCGTCGTTGCCGCGGCGCGCGAAGTGCACCTGACGGTGCCGCTGGTGGTGCGCATGAAGGGCACCAACGAAGAACTGGGCAAGCAGATCCTGGCGGACTCGGGTCTGCCCATCATTTCGGCCGACAGCATGGCGGATGCGGCACAGAAGATCGTTGCCGCCGTGGCCGGACACTGAGGGGAGAACCAGATATGTCGATTCTGATCAACAAGGACACCAAGGTCATCACCCAGGGCATCACCGGGAAGACGGGCCAGTTCCACACCCGCATGTGCCGCGACTACGCCAATGGCGCGAACTGTTTCGTCGCCGGCGTGAATCCGAAGAAGGCCGGCGAGGACTTCGAAGGCATCCCCATCCACGCCACCGTGGCTGAAGCGAAGGCCGCCACCGGCGCCACCGTGTCGGTCATCTACGTGCCGCCTCCGGGCGCGGCCGCGGCGATCTGGGAAGCGGTCGAAGCCGACCTCGACCTGGTCATCTGCATCACCGAAGGCATTCCGGTGCGCGACATGCTGATGGTGCGCAACAAGATGAAGGCCAAGGAAGCGGCCGGCGGCAAGAAGACGCTGCTGCTGGGCCCGAACTGCCCGGGCCTGATCACGCCGGACGAAATCAAGATCGGCATCATGCCGGGCCACATCCACAAGAAGGGCCGCATCGGCGTGGTCAGCCGCTCGGGCACGCTGACCTACGAAGCGGTCGGCCAGCTGAGCGAGATCGGTCTCGGCCAGTCGAGCGCGGTCGGCATCGGCGGCGACCCGATCAACGGACTCAAGCACATCGACGTGATGCGCATGTTCAACGACGATCCGGACACCGACGCGGTGATCATGATCGGCGAGATCGGCGGTCCGGACGAAGCCGAGGCGGCGCAGTGGTGCAAGGCCAACATGAAGAAGCCCATCGTGGGCTTCATCGCCGGCGTCACCGCACCTCCGGGCAAGCGCATGGGCCACGCCGGTGCGCTGATCTCGGGCGGTGCCGACACCGCCGACGCCAAGCTCGCCATCATGGAAGAGTGCGGCTTCACCGTGACGCGCAATCCGTCGGAAATGGGCAAGCTGCTCAAGGGTCTGCTCTGATCCTGAAGCACTGAGTTGTTGTTGCAGTGCACAGGGCCATCGCGCAAGCGGTGGCCCTTTTCATTTGTGCCCGTCATGAAGCTCTGTCGGTAGAATCCGCGCTTTCGCATTCCGGGCGCAACACGATGGATTTCTCTTCTCCCGAATTCTGGCTTGCCGTAGGCCAGATCATCATGATCGACATCCTGCTGGGCGGTGACAACGCGGTCGTGATCGCGCTGGCCTGTCGCAAGCTTCCGCCGGCGCAACGCAGGCTGGGCATCATGTGGGGCACGGCCGGTGCGGTGTTCCTGCGCGTGATCCTCATCATGTTCGCGCTGACCCTGCTCAAGGTGCCCTATCTCAAACTGGTCGGCGCCATCCTGCTGCTGTGGATCGGCATCAAGCTGCTGATGCCCGAGGATGAGGACGAGCACGCCAACATCAAGCCCAGCGACAAGCTCTGGGGCGCGGTGAAGACCGTCATCGTGGCCGATCTGGTGATGAGCGTGGACAACGTGATCGCGATTGCCGGCGCCGCCGAGGGCGCGGGCGGCGACCATCAGCTGCCGCTGGTCATCTTCGGCCTGCTGGTGTCCATCCCCATCATCGTCTGGGGCAGCCAGCTGGTGCTCGGTCTGATGACGCGCTATCCCTTCATCGTCACGCTGGGTGCCATGCTGCTGGGCTGGATTGCCGGCACGATGGCGGTGACCGATCCGGCGATTCTGCCCTACGTGCCGCTCGACGCGGCCAGCACCGTAGACAAGCCGGAGGCGTCGGCCCTGGTGCGCTACGGGGCCGGCATCGTCGGTGCGCTGCTGGTGCTGGCGGTCGGCAAGATAATCGCCTCGCGCCAGAAGCCGGTCGATTTCCCCATCCAGTGATCGCGCGCGAGCCGTGAGCCTCTACCTCACCGAGGACGACATCCGGCAGGTGCTGACCCTGCAGGACGCCCTCGTCGCGGTCGAGGATGCGCATCGCTGGCATGCCGCCGGCGAAGCCATCGACACGCCGCGCGCGCGCAGCCGCACGCCGACGTCGGCACTGCACATCCTGCACGGTGCCGTGCTGCCGCTCGGCGTGATGGGCTACAAGAGTTACACGACCAGCCGCGAGGGGGCGCGCTTCTGGGTGCACCTGTTCGACGTCGCCAACGGCCGGCCGCTCGCCGTGCTGGAGGCGGACTACCTCGGCATGATGCGCACCGGTGCAACCGGCGGCTTGGCTGCGCGCGTGCTGTCGCGCGAAGAAGCGCGCAGTGCGGTGGTGTTCGGGGCCGGCTGGCAGGCACGCAGCCAGATCGAGGCGCTGTGCGCGGTGCGCAACATCGAACGCATTCAGGTGGTGGCGCGCAAGCGCGACAAGCTCGAAGCCTTCTGCGCCGAGCAGTCGCAGCGGCTCGGACGCGACATCGTGCCGGCCGACGACATCGAATCGGCCGTGCGAGCGGCTGACGTGGTGGTCACCATCACCACCGCGACCGATCCGCTGTTTGACGGCCGCTGGCTCGGTGAAGGCGCGCACGTCACCGCGGCCGGATCGAATGCGCTGATCCGCCGCGAAATCGATGAAGCCACCATACGTCGCGCCGCCGTGATCGCGGTCGATGCGCGCGCTACGGCCTTGCGTGAATCCGGCGACCTGCTGCCGGCGCTGGAGAAAGGTCGCCTGAACGAGTACGGCATGACCGAACTGGGCGAACTGCTGATCGGCATGCGGCCGGGACGGCGCAGCGCCGCCGACATCACGCTGTTCGAATCCCAGGGCATGGCGATACAGGACCTGGTGCTTGCCGCGCGCGTGGTCGACAAAGCCCGTACGGCGGGTCTCGGACGCGATCTTCTCTACTGATTTCCACGCCTGATTTCCGCGGCGCAGTGGATTCGGCACGGCAAGCGTGAAATTCCACCGCGTCGCGCCAACCGTCGTTTGACTGTGTTGAGGCTGAACTGCAAGAATATGTGACAGGCGTCTGTTTTTCCGCGTGAGTTCGCCGACGCGAGAGCGGATGGCATACACAACAAGCCGACAGGCACCGTCACCCGTCTCCGGGGGCGCGACAACTTTGCGGGGGTGAGCGTGACCAAGGCCGCTATCTGGAAGACCGACTGGTTCCTTGGCGTCGTCATCAGCCTGCTTTTCCTGTTCTCCGCCCAGTCCGACCTGATCCAGAGTCTCGAGCGCAAGGCCTACGATGTCGGCGTCAGCGCAACCGAGCGTACGCCCAGTCCGCGCATCGCCATCATTGCGATCGACCAGCAGAGTATCGACAATATTGGCCGCTGGCCGTGGCCGCGCGACGTGCATGCGCGCATGATCGACAAGCTGGCGCAGGCGCAGTCCAAGGTGGTCGGCACCACCATCTTCTTTGCCGAACCGCAGATCGACCCCGGCCTGGCCTACATCAACAAGCTGCTGGCCATCGAAGCGCAGGTGCGCTCCGCTGCCGCGGTTCCGCCAACCGAGGGCGAGCAGCTGCCACCTGCCGCCGAATCGCTGGATGCCTTCTCGGCCGTGCTGCGTGAAGCGGAGGCGGCGCTGAATACGGACCGGCAACTTGCGGACAGCGTGGCCCGGGCCGGCAACGTGGCGTTGCCGATGCTCTTCCTCGACGGCGAGCCGCAGGGGCGGCCGGACAAACCGCTGCCCGAGTTCGTGCGCCTGATGGCGCTGAAGAATATCGAAGGCAGCGAACCGCTGCCGCCGCTGACGCTGGACGTGTCGGCCGGTGTGATCGAGCCGCTGGGCAAGGTGGCGGCCGCGGTCGGTCACCTGAATCCGTCGATCGATCGTGACGGTGGCCTGCGCCTGCAGCCGCTGGTGATGACGCACTTCGATCAGCTCTATCCGTCGCTGCCGCTGCTGATCGCCGCGAAGAGCCTGAACCTCGGCGTCGACGACATCCGCGTGAAGCTCGGCGAATCGGTCACGCTTGGACGCCTGAAGGTCGCGACCGACCCCGGCCTCGGCATGTACAGCTTCTATTACCAGGGCGAGGGCGGCAAGCCGCCTTTCCCGGTCGATTCCTTCTTCGACGTGATGAGCGGCAAGATTCCGCTCGACAAGTACCGCGACAGGATCGTGCTGATCGGCCAGACCGCGCCCGGCATCGGCAATTTCTACGCGACCCCGGTGTCGCCGGCCATGTCCTCGGTCGAAGTGATGGCGCACGGGCTGTCCAGCATCCTGCAGGAGCACTTCTTCGTGTCGCCGTCCTGGGCCTGGGCGGCCGAGTTCGGCGTGTTCCTGCTGATCGCCCTCTACCTGATCGTGCTGCTGCCGCGACTCAAGGCCGGGTTGGGCGCCGGCGTCACGGCGGCGCTCTTCGTTGCGCTGCTGGCCACCCACTTCGTGCTGATGACCGGTCAGCTGATGTGGCTGCAACTGATGTTGCCGGCGACGCTGCTGCTGGTCGGTCACCTGCTGCTGACGACCAAGCGCTTCCTGGTGACCGAGCGCGGCAAGGTGAAGTCGGACGAACAGTCGGCAGAATCCAACCGCATGCTGGCGCTGGCCTTCCAGGGGCAGGGCCAGCTCGACATGGCCTGGGACAAGTTCCGCCAGGTGCCGCTGTCCGACGCGGTCATGGAAAACCTGTACAACCTGGCCCTTGATTTCGAGCGCAAGCGTCAGTTCAACAAGGCGGAATCGGTGTTCCGCCACATGGCCGACTTCAATCCGAAGTTCAAGGACCTGGAAACACGGGTCAAGCGGGCCAAGGCGATGTCGGAAACCGTCATGCTGGGCGGCGGCGGCGGCGGGCGCACCAATACCAGCATCCTCGAGGACGGCACGGTCGAGAAACCGATGTTGGGCCGCTACCAGGTCGAGAAGGAGCTGGGCAAGGGCGCGATGGGCGTGGTGTACCTCGGTCGCGACCCCAAGATCAATCGTGTGGTCGCGATCAAGACCATGGCGCTGTCGCAGGAATTCGATGAGGAAGAACTGGCCGACGTGAAGGAGCGCTTCTTCCGTGAGGCCGAGACGGCCGGTCGTCTGAACCACCCGAACATCGTCACTATCTTCGACGCCGGCGAGGAGCATGACCTCGCTTACATCGCGATGGAGTTCCTGAAGGGACGCGACCTGGTGCCGCAGACCAAGCCGGGCCACCTGATGCCGCTGCCCAAGGTGATGGACATCGCCGCCCGGGTGGCCGACGCGCTCGCCTACGCGCACGGCAACAATGTCGTGCACCGCGACGTGAAGCCGGCCAACATCATGTACGAAGCCGAGTCGGACCAGGTCAAGGTGACTGATTTCGGCATCGCGCGCATCACCGACTCGTCGCGCACCAAGACCGGCATGGTGCTTGGCACGCCGTCCTACATGTCGCCCGAACAGCTGGCCGGCAAGAAGATCGATGGCCGTTCCGATCTTTTCTCGCTCGGCGTGATGCTGTTCCAGATGGTCTGCGGCAAGCTGCCTTTCGAAGGGGATTCGATGGCGCAGCTGATGTTCCGCATCGCCAACGAACAGCATCCCGACATCCGCGACCTGCGGCCGGACGTGCCGGACTGCCTGTCCGCCATCATCGACCGCGCGTTGGCCAAGGATGCGGACGCCCGTTACCAGTCGGGCAACGACATGGCGGCCGACCTGCGAACCTGCGCCGGCAATCTCACCCAATCCCTCTCACAGGTCGACTTCAGCATCTGACATGAATCAGGATCTCAGCCCTTCACTGCAGATGGTCAGCCGCTCCGACTCCGGCATGGTGCGGACGCACAACGAAGATGCCGTCGCTACCCACCCGGCAATCGGCGTGGCCGTGCTCGCCGACGGCATGGGCGGTTACAACGCCGGCGAAGTGGCGAGCGGCATGGCCACCGCGGTGATCAGCACCGAACTTCAGCAGGGCCTCGTCGAGGGCCGCAAATCGATATCCGAACTGCTGGAAGCGGTGATCGGCCACGCCAACGAGTCGATCTACCGCGCGGCCGAAAGTCAGCCACAGTACTCCGGCATGGGTACCACGCTGGTGATGGCGGTGTTCCGCGACAACCACATATCCGTTGCGCATATCGGCGATTCGCGCATGTACCGGCTTCGCGGCGACGTTTTCGAGTGCGTCACCCGCGATCATTCGCTGTTGCAGGAGCAAATCGACAGCGGCATGATTACGGAGGAAGACGCCAGACGCTCACAGAACAAGAACCTCGTGACACGGGCGCTGGGTGTCGATCCGGTGGTCGAACCGGAAATCCATACCTACGAGGTCGAGACCGGCGATGTCTACCTGTTCTGTTCAGACGGTCTGAACGACATGGTCGAGAACGAGGACATCGAACTGACGCTGAAGGCGCTTTCGGCCAATCTCGATCTGGCCGCCGAACAGCTGGTGCAGATGGCGAACGACAATGGCGGGCGCGACAACGTTTCGGTGATACTGGTCAAGGTACTGCAGCCTTTCCCGGTTGCCCGGCGCGGCTGGCTTGCGCGACTGCTCGCATGGTTGAAGTAAAGGACTGGAAAATGGCAAAACTCATACTCAGCATGGATGGTCTGGTCCTCAAGGAGCTGCCGCTCGCCAAGGAGCGCACGACCATCGGGCGCAAGCCGCACAACGACATCCAGATCGACAATCTCGCGATCAGCGGTGAGCACGCGGTCATCGTCACCATCCTCAACGATTCCTTTCTCGAGGATCTGAACAGCACCAACGGCACCTATGTAAATGGTCAGCCGATCAAGAAGCACTTCCTGCAGAACAACGACGTGGTGGAACTGGGCAAGTACCGCCTGAAGTACATCAACGACACGCCTGCCCAGGCGCCGGCGCCGGACTTCGAGAAGACCATGGTCCTGCGCCCCGACATGATGCGCAAGCCGCCGGCAGAGGCGCCGACCGCGCCGCCGGTGGTGCCGATGCGCTCGCAGACCGAGACGCAGGCCGGCTTCCGCGCCGGCGCGTCGGTGCCGGCGGGCACCTCGATGGGTGGTGGCATGCCGCCGCCCGCGCCGGTCGCACCGCCGCAGCCGGCGGCGCCCGCCGCGGCGCCGAACCAGATCGGCGCCATCCAGATCCTCAACGGCGCCAACGCCGGGCGCGAGCTGGAACTGACGAAGACGCTGACGACCCTCGGCAAGCCGGGCCTGCAGGTGGCGGTGATCACACGGCGGCCGCAGGGCTACTTCATCACCCATGTCGAGGGCGCCAACTTCCCGGTGGTCAATGGCAGCCAGCTCGACGCCCAGGCGCACCCGCTGAGCGATCACGACGTGATCGAGATTGCGGGCGTCAAGATGGAGTTCTTCATCAAGCGCTGAGCCGGCACGCCTCGCTCATGTTGCTCCGTCCCGCGCGCTGCGCTGACCGGTCGGCGACCTGCCGGCCGGCCTCTGATCGCTCGTCCCACGCCGGGGCTGGCCGGTGAATCAGCACGTTCTGAAGTACGGCATCGGCCTGCTGCTGATGCTCGTGCTGCTCGGGCACGCCGCCCGCTTCTACCAGATACCGGTGCTCGGCAATCTGGATCACATCGCCTACGACACCAAGCTGTCGCTGACCATGCCGCGCACGCGCGACGACAGGGTGGTCATTCTCGACATCGACGAGCGCTCGCTGGCCGAGGTCGGCCGCTGGCCCTGGGGGCGAGAGCGCCTGGCGACCTTGATGGACAAGCTGTTCGACCACTACGGCGTGATGCTGCTCGGTATCGACGTGGTGTTTGCCGAGCCCGATACCAGTTCAGGTCTGCCGATGCTCGAAGGCCTGGCCGCCGGACCGCTCGCCGACAACGAGAGCTTCCGCGCCGCGCTGGACGGACTGCGACCACAGCTCGATTACGACAAGCGCTTTGCCGCGTCGCTGCAGAACCGCCCGGTGCTGCTGGGCTACTACTTCAGCGATCGCGGCGAAGGGCTGAGCAGTGGCGCGCTGCCCGACCCGGTGCTGCCGGCCGGGACTTTCCGTGGCCGCAACATCGCGTTTGCCAGTTTCAACAGCTTCGGTGCCAACCTGCCACTATTCCAGGCGTCCGCACTCGGTGCAGGTCATTTCAATCCGCTGCCTGACTTCGACGGGCTCAACCGACGCGTGCCGATGCTGGTCGAATACAAGGGCGCCTACTACGAATCGCTGTCGCTGGCGGTGGTACGCACCCTGCTGGGCAGCCCGAAGCTGGTGCCGGGCTACGCCGAAGGGGGGCTGTTCGGGGTGAGTACCCGGGACTATGCCGGCCTGGAGTGGCTGGAACTGCAGTCGGCGCGTGGAACCTTGCGTCTGCCGGTGGACGAGAACGTCGCCGCGCTGATTCCCTACCGCGGTTCGCAGGGCAGTTTCGCCTACTACTCTCTCGCCGACGTGCTGGCCGGGCGCACGCCGGTCGATGCGCTGAAGGGGCGCGTCGCCCTGCTGGGCACGACCGCACCCGGTTTGCTCGACCTGCGGGCGACGCCCGTCGGCAGCTCCTATCCTGGTGTGGAGATCCACGCCAACCTGATCGCCGGCATGCTGGACGGCCATATCAAGCACCGGCCCCAGTACGTGACCGGATTCGATGTGGTCGTGCTGCTGCTGGTCGGCGGCCTGCTGTTGTGGGCGCTGCCGCGCATGTCGCCGATGAATGCCACGCTGCTGTCGGCGGGCATGCTGCTGCTTCTGCTGGGCATGAATTTCGCCTTCTGGCAGTTCGCCGACTTCGTGCTGCCGATCGCGGCCAGCCTGCTGCTGGTGGTCGGGCTGTACGCGCTCAACATGTCCTACGGCTACTTCTTCGAATCGCGCTCGAAGCGGCAGTTCGCACGCATGTTCGGCCAGTACGTGCCGCCCGAACTGGTCGAGGAAATGAGCCGCAACCCCGAGCACTACAGCATGGAAGGTCGCAACGCTGAACTGACCATACTGTTTTCCGACATCCGCGGCTTCACCAGCATTTCGGAAGGGCTGGAACCGAAACAATTGACGCAGCTCATGAACGAATACCTGGGTGCAATGACTTTCGTCATTCAGGATCAGCGCGGTACGCTCGACAAATATATCGGCGACGCGATCATGGCATTCTGGGGGGCGCCGGTGGACGATCCGGCGCACGCGATCCACGGGGTGACGGCCGCGTTGCAGATGCAGTCGAGACTGGCCGAACTGAACAGTCACCTGACCGCGCGCGGCTGGCCGGAGCTGAAGATAGGCATCGGTGTGAACACCGGCACGGTCACGGTCGGCGACATGGGGTCGCCGGTACGCAAGGCCTATACTGTGATGGGCGACGCGGTGAATCTGGCGTCACGCCTCGAAGGACTGACCAAACAGTATGGCGTGGGCATTCTTGTCGGCGATGAAACGCGGCGCGCCGTCAAGGGCGTCGTGTTCCGCGAGGTGGATCGCGTGCGGGTGAAAGGCAAGGACGAGCCGGTATCGATCTACGAGCCGCTGGCGATGGAAGTCGATTTCGATCGTGCGCGGCTGGAAGAGCTGAAGTTGTGGAATCAGGCGCTGCGCCAGTTCAGGAACCAGGAATGGGATCAGGCCGAACTGACCCTGTTCAACCTGCAGCGCATGGACCCGGGGTGCGTGCTGTACGGCTCCTACGCGGAGCAGATCGGACACTATCGCCGTTCGCCGCCTGGCAAGGGCTGGGACGGCGTGCGTACCTTTGATACGAAGTAGGCGGACGAAAACGGACTTACGCGCGGGAAACAGATGAGGATACGGGTGCTCGGTTGCAGTGGTGGCATAGGCGGTGCGCATTTGCGTACCACGTCGCTGCTTGTCGACGACGACATCCTGATCGACGCCGGAACGGGTGTCGGTGATCTGTCGATCGCCGAGTTGGCACGCATCGACCACGTGTTCGTCACCCACAGCCACCTGGACCACATCGCCTGCCTGCCGCTGATGGTCGATACGGTGGGCGAATTGCGTTCGCGTCCGCTGACCGTGTGGACCACCGGGCCGACGCTGGAAGTGCTGCGGCGGCACATCTTCAACTGGTCGATCTGGCCCGACTTCACCGAAATTCCGTCGGTCGAGCGACCGTTCATGACCTTCCGTGAATTGCGTGTCGGCGACGAGATCGACATGGGTAGCCGGGCGATCCGCGTGCTTCCGGCCCAGCACACGGTGCCGGCGGTCGGCTACGCGGTGCGTTCCTCCGGCGGCACGCTGGCTTTTTCCGGCGACACCACTGTGTGCGACGAGTTCTGGGACGCCGTCAACGCCTTGCCCGATCTGCGCTACCTGATCATCGAAACCGCCTTTCCCGACCGCGATCGCCAACTCGCCGTGATGTCCCGCCACCTGTGTCCGGACATGCTTTCGGGGGAGCTGGAGAAGCTGCGCCACCCGGCCGATATCTACATCACCCATCTGAAACCAAGCCAGATGGACATGACCATGCGCGAGATTGCCGACACGCTCGGCTCGCGCAAGCCGCACATGTTGCGCAACAATCATGTTTTCGACTTCTGACCATTGGGCGCGCGGCAGGACGGCCGCGCGGGTCAGCGGTAACGGGGTGAACAAATGAGTGCAGTGCTACCGCCGGCCAGCGATCTGGGCGCGATGAGCGATGTGTCGAGCCGGCTGGCGTTCTTCAAGAACCTTCAGGGCGTGACGACCAAGATTCACGCCACCACCAATATCGACGAAATCATGCTTGAACTGTCGCAGGAGATTTCTGCGCTGTTCAACGCCGACCGTCTGACCATCTACGTGCTGGGCGACGACCGGTCGACCATCGTGTCCAAGGTGAAGACCGGCCTGAATTCGTTCAAGGATCTGCGCCTGCCGCTGACCGAGCAGTCGATCGCGGGCTTCGTCGGCATGAGCCGCAAGCTGCTCAACATTCGCGACGTCTACGACGAGGCCGAGCTGAGGTCGCATTCGTCCAGCCTGAAGTTCCTCGACGGCGTGGACAAGAAGACCGGCTACCGCACCAAGCAGATGCTGGTCGCGCCGATTCTCGACCCGGAGAAGAGGGATCTGCTGGGCGTGGTCCAACTGATCAACAACAAGTCCGGTCAGCCCTTCTCGGCGCTGGCCGAAGAAGGCCTGCTGAGCATGGCACACACGCTGGCGGTGGCTTTCCAGCAACGCAGCAAGCCGACGCACGTGGTCAAGTCGAAATACGACTACCTGGTCGTCGATGGCGTCATGTCACCGCAGGAGTTCGACCTCGCCTCGCGCGCGGCGCGGCGCAAGGGCGTCGATGTCGAGGACGTGCTGGTACGCGATTTCCAGGTCAAGCAGCAGGCCATCGGTGCGTCGCTGTCGAAATTCTTCGGCGTCGCCTACGAGCCCTTCAAGCCCGAGCGGGTCAAACCCTTCGACCTGATCAGGAATCTCAAGCGCGAGTACCTCGAAGAGCAGCAATGGGTGCCGGTGGAGGACTCCAGCGAGGGCATCGTCGTCGTTGCGCTCGACCCGGAGAAGGTGAAGGGTGCGCGCGTCGTCAACAACATCTTCCCGAAGGCTAAGCTGGTCTTTCGCGTCACCACCACGAAGGAATTCGTGCAGACGCTGGACCAGTTCTATGGCTCGACGATGGACGACACCAGCGTCGGCGACCTGCTGTCCGACATGCTGGAAGAGGACGAGGTGCACGACGTTGGTGGCGACGACGTCACGGCCGCTGCCGACAACGAACTGGTCCGGCTTGTTAACAAGATCATCATCGACGCCTACCAGCAGGGCGCATCCGACATCCACATCGAACCGCGTCCGGGCAAGGACAAGACCCAGGTCCGCTTCCGCAAGGACGGCACCTTGCACCCCTACATCGAGGTACCGGCCAGCTACCGCAGCGCGCTGGTCACCCGCCTGAAGATCATGTGCGACCTCGACATTTCCGAGCGCCGCAAGCCGCAGGACGGCAAGATCAAGTTCCGCAAGTTCGGTCCGCTGGACATCGAACTGCGGGTGGCGACCATTCCGTCGGCCGGTGGCGTCGAGGACGTCGTGATGCGTATCCTCGCCGCCGGCGAGCCGATACCGATCGACAAGCTGGGCGTACTGCCGCACAACCTGTCGCGGTTGAAGGATGCAGTGAGCAAGCCCTACGGCCTGTTCTTCGTGTGCGGCCCGACCGGCTCCGGCAAGACGACCACGCTGCACTCCATCCTCAGCCACATCAACACGCCGGAAACCAAGATCTGGACCGCCGAGGACCCGGTCGAAATTACGCAGAAGGGGCTGCGTCAGGTACAGATCAACAAGAAGGCCGGGCTGGATTTCGCCGCCATCATGCGCGCCTTCCTGCGCGCCGATCCGGACGTGATCATGGTTGGTGAAATGCGCGACAAGGAGACCGTGGCCATCGGCATCGAAGCCTCGCTGACCGGTCACCTGGTGTTCTCGACGCTGCATACCAACAGTGCACCGGAATCCATCGTCCGCCTGCTCGACATGGGCATGGATCCGTTCAACTTCGCCGATGCGCTGCTCGGCGTCCTGGCCCAGCGGCTGGCCAAGCGTCTGTGTCCGAAGTGCAAGGAGGCCTATCACCCGGACGCCGCCGAAATGAAGCACTTCCTTGAGGAGTACTGCGAGGAGCTGCGCAACACCGCCGACTTCAAGGTCGACGCCGAAGGGGCGATGGATCGCGTGTTGAAGGACTGGATCAAGGCCTACGCCGACGACAAGGGGCGCTTCACGCTGTACCGGCCGAAGGGCTGCCCGGACTGCAGCAATACCGGCTACCGTGGCCGGCTGGGCCTGCACGAACTGATGCTCGGCACCGACCGCATCAAGAAGAACATCCAGGAACGCGAACGCGTGGCCACCATGCTCGCCACGGCACTGGAGGAGGGCATGCGTACGCTGAAGATGGACGGCATGGAAAAGGTGCTGTCCGGCCTGACCGACATGAAGCAGGTCCGCGCGGTCTGCATCAAGTAGCGCGCCGCCGCACATGGACAAGTTCGACGACCTGCTGCGGCGCTTCGAGGATCTCAACGAGATCGGCGCCGCACTGTCGAACGAACGCAATATCGAAGCGCTGCTCGAAAAGATACTGCTTGCCGCCAAGGCCATTACCCATGCCGACGGCGGCACACTCTACCGCACCGACGAAAGTGGCGAGCACCTGCGCTTCGAAATCATGCGCACCGACTCGATCGGCATCGCGATGGGCGGCACCAGCGGCAAGCGCATCGTGTTTCCGCCGCTGCCGCTGCATCTGCCGGGCGGCCAGCCGAATCTGTCCATGGTCGCCGCCTACTGCGCGCTGAACCGCTGTACGGTCAATATCGCCGACGCCTACGCGGCCGAGGGCTTCGACTTCTCGGGCACGCGTGCTTTCGATGCCCGCACCGGCTACCGCTCGACCAGCTTCCTGACGGTGCCGATGATGAATCACGAAGGCCGGGTGATCGGCGTGCTGCAGCTGATCAACGCCGTCGACCCGGTGAGCGGCGTGGTCGGCGTGTTTTCCGATTCCGACCGCCGGCTGGCCGAGTCGCTGGCATCGCAGGCCGCCATCGCGCTGACCAACCGGCAACTGGTGAGCCAGCTCGAAGCGCTGTTCGAATCCTTCATCACGCTGATTAACAACGCCATCGACGAGAAGTCGCCCTACACCGGCGGCCACTGCCAGCGCGTACCGACGCTGACCATGATGCTGGCCGAAGCGGTCAATGACACGACCGAAGGCCCGCTGGCCGACTTCACGATGACCGACGCCGACCGCTACGAGCTGAAGATCGCCGGCCTACTGCACGACTGCGGCAAGGTGACCACGCCGGTGCACGTGGTCGACAAGGCGACCAAGCTGCAGACCATATTCGACCGCATCCAGCTGGTCGACACGCGCTTCGAACTGATACGTCGCGATATCGAACTGGCCACCTTGCGCCGGCAGATGGCGCTTGGCCCGGATACGACCAGTGCTGCGCGCGCACGGATCGAGCGCGACGGTGCCGATCTGCTCAATGAGGTCGAGGGCGACCGCGCCTTCCTCCGTCAGGCGAACATCGGCTCGGAGCGGATGAGCGATGCCGACGTCGAACGGGTGCACGCGATCGCCCGGCGCTGGTCATGGACCGACGCCCAGGGCGCCCGTCACCCCTGCCTCAGTGCCGATGAGGTCGAGAACCTGACCATACGCGCCGGCACGCTGACCGGCGCCGAGCGCGAAATCATCAACTACCACATCGTGTCGACGATACGCATGCTCGAGTCGCTGCCCTGGCCGCGTCACCTGACCAATGTGCCGGAGTACGCCGGCGGCCACCACGAGCGCATGGACGGCAAGGGCTACCCGCGGGGCCTGACCCGCGAACAGATGAGCGTGCAGGCCCGCGTGATGGGCATCGCCGACATCTTCGAGGCGCTGACCGCCAAGGACAGGCCCTACAAGCGACCGATGAAGCTGTCCGAAGCGCTGCACATCCTCGGCAAGTTCCGCCTGAACGGCCACATCGACCCCGACCTGTTCGACGTGTTCGTCCGCCAGCAGGTCTATCTGCGCTACGCGGAAACCTATCTCGACCCCGAACAGATCGACGACGTAGACCTCAGTGCCATCCCCGGCTACGCAGTGAACTGACGTTTTTCGTCACATGCTGCCGGTGAACGGCAGGACAGAAGCATCTGTGTCGAACTGTGTCGCGGCGCCCAGGACAAAAAATCCTTGTGTTTCAGAGAACTGTAAAAAAGTGCTAAAGCTGGCACCCGCCTTGCTCGATATCACCCTGAGCGCAGTCGCGCCCGTTCCGTTCAAACAGGAGAGAGTGATGAAAAAGGTTCAGCAAGGTTTCACCCTGATCGAACTGATGATCGTGGTCGCGATCATCGGCATTCTGGCGGCAATAGCGATTCCGCAATATCAAGACTATGTAACGCGAGCAAAGTGGCAAGATGCTGTAGCAAGTCTCGCATCTGTCCGAACTGATATGGCGCTGTGCATACAGACCAATGGTGGAGCGCCCTCCGCTTGTGATTCCAATACAGATCTGGCAACGGCTACCGGCAAGACGGGTTACACCATTCCGACAAGCTTCGCAGGCGGAGCTGTTACCCTGGGCACCATTGCATCGACCGATGGTACGGGTGGTGTCGGTGGAACAATTACGCTTCCTCTGACGGGCAATGCATCTGTGAGCAGTTGTACCCTCGACATGGTTGGAACGGTTGGCACCACGAGTATCACTTGGGCCTACCGGACCGGTGGAAATGGTTGTAACAAGTCGAAGACGGGTTTTGACACTGGAAGCAGCTCCAGCTCCAGCTCCAGCTCTAGCACGAGCTCGGGCGGTTAATCCGAGTTACGTATGAAGGAAGAGGCCCGCGAGGGCCTCTTTTTTTGCCATGAACGCCGTTTTCCGAAGCTATCTCGCGACGCTGCTGTTCCTTGGACTCAGCCTGACGTTTTACACGCAGATCAGCCCCTGGCATCGTAGTTCACTCGGCCAGATGCTGCATTTCGGCAGCGACGGTGCAATCGTATTCTCCGTGTTCGACGCCTATGTGTGGCTCATCCTGCTCTATGCGGCAGTGCTGCCTTTCTACTACCGCCGGACAGCAGCGGATTCCAAGGCGCTGGTTGTGGCGCGCGCGGGCTGGCAGAGGGTTCGTAACGGTCGAGTGTTCGATGTCGATGAAGCTCTGGCCTTACGCATCCTGCTGCTGAAGTTCTTCTTCGCGCCCTTGATGGTGAGCTGGTTGCTGCAGCATCTGGCGGCATTCTCCGACTTGACTGCGCTTCCGGCTTCTGTCGCGGCCTTGAACTGGTTCGAGCTCTACAACAAACACCTGCATGCGCCACTGATACATGTTGTGGTTTTCGTCGATGTGCTGTGCTTCACCTTCGGCTATCTCGTCGATCATCCGAAACTGAAGAATGGATTCGTGTCAGTTGATCCGACGCTGTCCGGCTGGCTCGTGTGCCTCATCTGCTACCAGCCCTTCAACCAGGGGCTGACGGCATTCATCGGTTGGTACAGCAGCGATGCGCCGACCGTCGGGAATCCGCATCTGCAGTTCGCGATCAACATCTCTGTACTGCTCGCGTTCGCAATTTACAGCGCAGCCAGTGCGAACCTCGGTTTCAAAGCCAGCAATCTGACCAATCGCGGCATCGTGCGACACGGTGTCTATCGCTGGATCCGTCATCCTGCCTATACCTTCAAGAATCTGGCCTGGTGGCTGGGGGCCATGCCGCCGCTTTGGGCGGCGCTGCAGAGCTCGGTGCTCGGCAGTATCGCCATCCTGCTGTCGCTGTGTGGATGGACCGCGATCTACATCGCGCGTGCGCTGACCGAAGAGCGCCATCTGCTGATGGCCGACAACGGCTATCGCGAGTACATGGAGCAGGTGCGCTACCGCTTCATTCCCGGTCTGGTCTGACGTTCGGTCTCTTTGCACTGCAGATGGCGCGCCACGACATGGTCGATGGCCGCCAGCAGTTGTTCGTTCAGGCGCAGGCCATCACGATGGCGCCGGGTGGCGATGAACACCCAGTTCCATCGCGCGTGAGCCGGAATGAGCGCCAATGCGCTGACGCCGGGTAGCGAACCGTCACGCCAGAACATTCGCTGCCCCTGCGCATCGTCGAAGACGTGGAATATGAGGCCGTGGCAGTTGCGCGGCCCACCGCTGCGGGGGCAACCGTCCGGGGCTGTGTCAAGTGTCTTTAATCTGTCTGCCGGGAACGCCCGCACAAGAAGACGGGAGAGGTCGCGAGCGGCGCTCTGGAAGCCGCCACTGGCCAGCATGGCCGGATAGTTGAAGTGATAGCTGGCGGGGTCGTCCGTTGGATCGTCCGGACTGGCGTGGTAGCGGACCGTCCGGTCACTTTCGTCGTACGGCGCGATGTTCGACCTCCCGATGCGTCGGACAATCGACGCGGCGACTCGGTCGGCGAGCGGTTGTCCTGTACGAACGCGCAACGCCTCGCCGAGCAGGCAATAACCGGTGTTGGAATACTGGAAAGTCGATCCGGCGGGTGCCTGCAGCGGTTCCGACAGCAACTGCCCGACATGAGGCGGGCAACGTGGTTCGAGCCTGAGCATTTCATCCAGACCAGCATGGCGACGCAGGCCGGATCTGTGCCCGAGCAGATCACGCAGGCTGATGTCGCGTGCGCCGCGACCACTCGACTCACGGTCGATGTCGAGCACCTCAACCAGCTTCGAGTCGAGTGGCAAGCTCTTGTCCTCATCGGCATCCATGACGGCAAGCCCGGTCAGGATTTTCGACAGGCTGGCGATGCGCAAGGGCTGCTCCACGGCCAGGGGATGGCCGGGCGAAGCTTCTCCGAATGCCAGGTCAATGGCTTGAACATTGCGGCCGCGCAGCGAGAACTGGGCGGCTGGCAATGACTGCTCAGTGAGCAGGCGCTGCAGTTCCGACGTGAGTGCGGCCGTGCATCGAGGCGCGGCATTGGCGTGTGCCACCGATAGAGCCGCGGTCAAGGCGACGAGCAGCAATCGTCGCATTACTCAGGCTTCGATCAGGTCGGGTGAAATGCACAGCCTGAGAATGTGTTGGGCTGCGCCGTCACGCACGCGATTGCTGAGCCACCACAGCGCACCTTTCTTCACCGACCACTCCGCCTCTTCACCCGACAGCAACAGCGCCGCGACCCGCCCCAGCATCGGCTGATGCCCCACAACCAGCACTGCGCCGCTGCCTGTCGGCCAATCAGTGGCCGCAATCAGGTCGGCGACCGATGCATCGGTGCTCAACAGCCTTGAGGTTTCGAACTCCAGTTCCAGTGCCTGCGCGGTCTGCTGACAGCGGGTGGCCGGGCTGACCAGGATGCGGGTGTTCTTCGGCAGGCGGGGTTTCAGCCAGGCGGCCATCTGCTTGGCCTGCTTCTCGCCGCGCGCGGACAGTTTGCGGCTGGCGTCGGGTACGGTGTCGAGCGCTTCGGCGTGGCGCCACAGGATCAGTTCCATCAATGTCTCCTCGTGTTCTGTTCAGGCGCGCGCAGTGTGGTGAGGGGACGTGACGCATGCATGACACGGCGCGCCGGATTCAGCGCGGGCGCGGCATGCGCTCCAGACGTTTGAGCAGCTTCGGTGCCTCGTCGACGATCTTCCGGTAGCGCGGCATGTGATGTGCGGCGATCTGTGACACTGCGGCCAGCAGGGCCGGGTCGTTGCCTGCGGCAGCCAGCAGGCGCGGGCCAGCCTGGCTGAGGTCGTTGATGAAGCCAAGCTGCTCCTGTGCGGCCGCCAGCGTTTCGAGCGCGCGCCGGGCGCGATTGGCGTGCAGCAGCGGCAGGCTGAATTCGAGCGCGTAGCGCAGCCGCTTCACGTCGATGCGCAGCGCGTGCAGCGCGGCGATGTCGCCGGATCTGGCCAGACGGGCGGCGGCGATCATGCGGGTGTGCGCGCGCGCCAGACGCTTGCGGGCGAGGACGGCCAGCGATGGTGCGTCCGGCTGTTCGTCGAGCCGATGCAGCACGTCGAGCAGCGCGATCATCAGTCGGGCCTGCCTGCCGTCCTGCAAAGCATTGATGACGCGCTCGCGCACTTCGCCGCGTATCGCGAGCAGTGCACTGGCGAGATCGTTCAGTTCTGGTGAGGCCGCCTTGCCCAGCAGCGGCGCCACAAGTTCGGACTGCAGCACGTCGCGGTCACGCAACTCGCCCAGTTCGCCAGCCAGCGCACGCAGGTGCTGCGCCAGATCGTCGGCGCTGCCCGCCGGCAACGCGGGCGCGAACACTCGCAGTGCGCTGCGCAGCCGGCGCAGCGCGACGCGCATCTGGTGGATGAATTCCGGCGCGTCGCTGTGCAGCGCGCCGTGTTCGTTTGCCTGGTAGTGCGCGATGCAGTCGAGCGCGACGGCGCGGAAGGCGTCGGCGGCCGAGCCTTCCGGGTCGATCGGCGAGCGGCCGGCGCGCACCGGCTCGGGTGTAGTGCCGGCCATCAGGTCGTAGCCGCGCTGTGCTTTGCTGCGTGACTCTGCACGCAGCGGCAGCGTCGCAGCGAGGCGGGCGGCGAAATCGAGCAGGGCGTCGACCGGAGCGCCGGCCAGTTCCAGTTCGAGTTCCGAGATGGTTTCGCGCTGCTCGCCAGCAATGATGTGACCGCGATCGGCCATCAGCAGCAGCTCGCCGTCACCGGCTTTGAAACGCCATTCGCGCCGCTCGAAGGTGGTGTCGAACACGGTGACGAGCACGCCGCGGTCGCGCAGGGTTTCGAGTTCTGCACGCAGTGCGGGGTCGTCGATGGCCGAGAAATCGAAGTGACCGCTGAAGGGCTGCTCCCATTCAGGACGCGACGACAGCCCCGCGCGCGACGCACTGGCGCACTTCACCGTCTGCAGCCAGCGCCGCCCCGCACGACGCAGGCGCAGCGCGACGCGCTGGCGCCGCAGTGCGAGGTCGGGGGTGTCGAAATAGAGGTTGCGCAGCGTCTGCGTGTGCGCTGGCGCGATGGCCTCGCGCAGCAGCGGGTGGCGGGAGAAGGCGCGCCAGCCGGCGCCGGCCATCGCCAGTTTGAGTTCGATTTCCTGGGCCATCGTTTCCGTGCCTGAGCGGGTTCAGTGCCCGCGACCGGGCCGATGGTAGAACGAAAGCGGGTTTCTTCGTCACCTCGCGGGCGGAAGGGCCGTGCGGCGCTTACGCGCGGCGTTGCAGACGCACGCGCACCGGGCTCAGTCGGCCGTCCAGTGCCCCGACTTGCCGCCGGCCTTTTCCAGCAGACGGATGTCGCCGATGCGCATGCCGCGGTCGACCGCCTTGCACATGTCGTAGATGGTGAGCAGGGCGACGCTGGCTGCGGTCAGCGCTTCCATTTCGACGCCGGTCTGACCGGTGGTGCGGGCGGTGACCTCGCACAGCACCTGGTTTGCGGCTTCGTCGAGCGTGAACTCGACGCTCACCTTGGTCAGTGCGATCGGATGGCACAGCGGGATCAGCTCCGAGGTGCGCTTCGAGGCCTGGATGCCGGCGATGCGGGCGACGCCGAGTACGTCGCCTTTCTTTGCATTGCCGTCGCGCACCAGCGCGAAGGTGGCCGGAAGCATGGTGATCGAACCGCCGGCACGCGCCACCCGCGCGGTGTGCGCCTTGTCGCCGACGTCGACCATGTGGGCCTGGCCCTGGGCGTCGAAATGGGTCAGCGGAGACTGCGGAGTCTGAGAGTCGTCGGCGCTCATCGTGTCATTGCGGACGGGTGAGGAGGGGGGATGTTCAGTTCGAGCCAGTAGCGGGCGAGCAGGGTCAGCGTTTCGGAAAAGCTGACGAAATCGAGCGACTTGCGCACGAAGCTGTTGGCACCGAGTTGCGCGGCGGTGCGGATGTCGCGCTGTTGCGACGACGCCGACACCATGACCACCGGCAGCACATGCGTCTGCGGGTCGGCCCTGACCTGACGCAGAACCTCCAGCCCGTCGATGCGCGGCAAGGTGAGGTCAAGCATCACCAGCGCCGGCTGGTAGCGCGTGTCGCGCCCGACGAAGGCGCCACGCCCGAACAGGTAGTCCAGCCCCTCCTCACCGGAGGCGGCGATCTGGATCTGCTCGCTCGGCACGATGTTGCGCAGTGCCGTGGTGATGAGCTTCACGTCTTCGGGTACATCTTCAATCAGCAGCAGGGCGTGCGAACCAACCGGAATCGACGACATCGGAGACGTAGGCGTTGAGGGGTGAGGGGACCGGCCAGGCCGGCTACCATGTCGGTCGTCGCGCAGCGCCGGCCGAACCTTCTGTGCTGCCGTTCTTGTTGCGCCGCCGCTGTTTGCGGGGCAGCGTCACACGCGGTAACGGATCGCTGACGAATGCTCACCTGCTGCCGAACGACCGTTCACGCCTGCCCGTTATCATAGCATCGCCATGAGTCACTTCCTGTTCTCCCGCCGGCTGCGCAAGGCAATCGCCGTGCTGCTCCTGCTGCCGCTTGTCGCGCCGGCCAATACGCTGCCCGATCTCGGCGACGTTGCCCAGGCTGATCTGCCGCCATCGCTCGAACGCCGTATCGGCGAGTCCTTGTGGCGCGACATGCGGGTGCGCGAGCGCAGCTACATCAACGATCCGGAGATCAACGGCTACCTGAACCAGCTGGCGGACCGACTGGTGTCCAAGCTGCCCGAGTCGACACAGAGCTTCGAACTGTTCGCGCTGCGCGACCCGACGCTGAACGCCTTCGCCTGGCCCGGCGGCTTCATCGGCGTACACACCGGCCTCATCGTCGCGGCGCAGAGCGAATCCGAACTGGCTTCGGTGATTGCACACGAGATTTCGCACGTGACGCAGCGGCACATCGCCCGGCTTTACTCGAAGCGCGGTGAAATGAGCGTGATCGCGATCGCTTCGCTCATCATCGCGGCGCTGGCAGCACGCGGCAATTCGCAGGCAGCGCAGGCGGCGCTGGTCGGTGGTCAGGCGGCGAACATCGCCACCCAGCTCTCCTACACGCGCGATTTCGAGCGCGAGGCCGACCGCATCGGCATCCAGATGCTGGATGGCGCCGGCTTCGACACCCGGGGCATGGCGGCCTTCTTCGAGCGCATGCAGCGCTCGGTGCGCTTCTACGAAGCGAACTCGCCGGCCTATCTGCGCACGCACCCGCTGACCACCGAGCGTATTGCCGACGCCGCCGCGCGCATCCAGCAGACCGCCTATCGACAGGTGCCGGACAGCATCGACTTCCTGCTGGTGCGTGCCAAGCTGCGTGCCTACGACGGCGACGCGCGAGAGGCGATGGCCGAATTCGAGAGCCGGCTGCGCGACGTCCAGGGCAACGCGCGCATCGCCGCCCGTTTCGGACTGGCGCACGCAGCGCTGCGGCTGCGCGATTTCAAGCGCGCCCAGCAGGAACTCGACGCGCTGCACGCTGAAGGCTTTTCTTCGCCGATGCTCGACAACCTGGGCGGTCGCATCAGCCTGGACGCCGGGCGCCCGGCCGAGGCGGCCGAGCGCTTCCGCGACGGCCTGAACCGGTCCGCGCGTTCGCGCGCGCTGCTGTACGGACTGATCGAGGCCCTGCTGGCCGACAATCGGCCGGACGAGGCGCTGGCGGTCGTCAATGGCGAGGTGTCCGTCTCTACCCAGGACCCGCAGCTCTACCAGTACCAGGCGAAGACCTATGCGCTGCTTGGAAAGCGTCTGGCGCAACATCGGGCGCAGGCCGAGGCCTATGTGCTCAATGGTCAGTACCAGGCCGCCATCGAACAGCTCGAACTGGCACAGCGTGCCGCGGACGGCGATTTCTATCAGCAGTCGGCGGTCGATGCGCGGCTGCGCGAACTGCGCGAACGGCTTGCCGAGCAGCGGCGCGACGGCCTGTAGGCCGTCACGCGATGTCGGCTGGCGCCGGAAACGAAGCCGTGGCGTTGATCACCGCCGCGACAGCGGGTATAAACGCCGCTCCAAGCACGGGGTGAGACATGGAATTCGACAAGGAACTGGATGCGCGCGGCCTGAACTGTCCGCTGCCCATCCTGCGCACCAAGAAGGCGCTTTCGGAACTGAGCAGCGGTCAGGTGCTGCGCGTGGTGGCGACCGATCCGGGCGCGGTGCGCGATTTCGAAGCTTTCGCGCGGCAGACGGGCAACACCCTGCTGGACAGCGGCGAAGCGAACAAGGAATTCTTCTTCCTGCTGCGACGCAAGTAAACGCAGCGGCTGGCGCCAGAACAAGGGGGAAACAATGATCCGTCTTTTCCAGTTTCCCCCGGCGATGGGGCTGCCGAATGCAAGCGGCTTCTGCCTGAAGCTCGAAACCTGGCTGCGCATGGCGGGGCTGCCCTACGAGAACGTCTACACGATGAATCTGGGCAAGGCGCCGAAAGGAAAGCTGCCGCACATCATCGACGACGACGGCACCGTGGTGGCGGACAGCGGCCTCATCATCGATCACCTGAAGCGGCGTCACGGCGTGGCGCTGGACGACCATCTCGATCGCGACCAGCGCGCGCAATCGCTGTTGCTTCAGCGCACGCTGGAAGAGCACGCCTACTGGTGCGTACTCCATTTCCGCTGGGCCGACGACCGCTACTGGCCGGCCACGCGCGATGCGTTCTTCGGCGGACTCGGCGCGCCGTACAAGTGGTTCGTGCCGGCACTGGCGCGCGGCGGCATGGTGAAGCAGGTGAAGGCAGCCGGGGTCGGCCGCCACACGGCTGACGAAATCACTGAAATGGGCATGCGCGACATCGACGCCGTCGCCACCGTGCTCGGCGACAAGCCCTTCCTGTTCGGACACCCCTCCAGCATCGACGCAACGGCCTACGGCCTGCTGGCCAATGTCGTGTTCGTCGATGTGGACATTCCGTTCAAACGGCTGATCGAGCGCGACTACCCGTCCATCGTGCGCTACTGCGAGCGGATGAGGCAGGTTTACTGGAGGGGCTAGGGGGCAGGGGCGAGGGGCTAGAAAAGTTTCCGGGCGGCTTCGCCGCCCGCAATCCGCTAGCCCCAAATCCCTAGCCCCCAGCCCCTCGCGTCACCCCAACCGCCCCAGCTGCTCTTCCAGCTTGCTCAGCAGATCGCCGAAGTCAGCCAGACGCTTGCGCTCCTGATCGACCACGGCGGCCGGGGCGCGGCCGACGAAGCTTTCGTTGCCGAGCTTGGCTTCGCATTTCGCGATCTCGCCTCTGACGCGGGCGATCTCCTTGCCGACGCGCTCGCGCTCGGCGGCAACGTCGATCTCGATCTTCAGCATCAGGCGGAAGTCACCCACCACCTGCACCGGCGCCGGCGAATCCGGCAGCGCATCGCCGACCGCCTGTACTTCGCTGAGCTTGGCCAGCGCGGCGAGGTAGGGCGCGTAGCCGCGGATCGTGTCGGCCTTGCCGGCGGCCAGCAGCGGTACCTTGGTGGCCGGCGACACGCCCATTTCGCCACGCAGGCTGCGGCAGGCGTCGATCATGGTCTTCAGTTCCGCCACCCAGGCGTCCGCCGTCACGTCGATGCGGGTCAGATTGGCCTGCGGGTAGCGCACCAGCTGGATCGACTCGCTTTCCTTGCGCTCGGCGAGCGGCGCGACGGTCTGCCACAGCTCTTCGGTGATGAAGGGAATGAGCGGGTGGGCTAGGCGCAGCACGGTTTCCAGCACGCGCAGCAGGGTGCGGCGGGTGGCGCGCTGCTGGGCCGGTGTGCCGTTCTGCAACTGCACCTTGGCCAGTTCGAGGTACCAGTCACAGTACTCGTCCCAGACGAAGCGGTAGATCGCCTGCGCCACCAGGTCGAAGCGGTAGTCGCCGAACTGCTTCTCGACTTCGGCTTCGACGCGCTGCAGTTCGCTGACGATCCACAGGTCGGGCGCCTGGAAATGCAGCGGGCCGTCCGGGCCGCAGTCCTCGTTGCACGGCGCCATGCCGCAGTCCTGGCCTTCGCAGTTCATCAGCACGAAGCGGGTGGCGTTCCACAGCTTGTTGCAGAAGTTGCGGTAGCCTTCGCAGCGCTGCATGTCGAACTTGATGTCGCGGCCAGGGCTGGCGAGCGAGGCGAACGTGAATCGCAGTGCGTCGGTGCCGAAGGCGGGAATGCCGTCCGGGAATTCCTTGCGCGTGCGCTTCTCGATCTGCTCCGCCTGCTTCGGATTCATCAGGCCGGTGGTGCGCTTCTTCACCAGATCGTCCAGCGCGATGCCGTCGATCAGGTCTATCGGGTCCAGCACATTGCCCTTGGACTTCGACATCTTCTGGCCCTCCGCGTCGCGGATGAGACCGTGCACATAGACGTCGCGGAACGGAATGCGACCGGTGATGTGCGTGGTCATCATGACCATGCGCGCCACCCAGAAGAAGATGATGTCGAAACCGGTCACCAGCACCGACGACGGCAGGTAGAGGTCGAGCGCCGGATTGCTCTTCTCCGGGTTGCCCGGCTCCCAGTCCGGCGTCCAGTCCAGCGTCGAGAAGGGCCACAGCGCCGACGAGTACCAGGTGTCGAGCACGTCCTCGTCGCGCTTGAGCAGCGGCAGGTTTTCCTTGATCGCGTAATTGCGGCCGACTTCGGGCAGCGTGTCGCCGGACATTTCGCGCGCCATCGCGGTGGCGATGGCGAGGCGCTTCAGGTCCGGCTTCGATTGCGCGAGGTGTTCAAAATACTTCTGGTAGGCCTCGGCTTCGGAATGCGCGACGAACACGTTGCCCTGATCGTCATACCAGGCCGGAATCTGGTGGCCCCACCACAGCTGGCGCGAGATGCACCAGTCCTGGATGTTGTTCAGCCACTGGTTGTAGGTGTTCACCCAGTTTTCCGGGTGGAAGCGGATCTCGCCGTTCGCCACCACGTCGAGCGCCTTCTGCGTGATGCTCTTGCCGTCCTTGCCCGGCTTGCTCATCGCGACGAACCACTGGTCGGTCAGCATGGGCTCGATCACGGCATTGGTGCGGTCGCCGCGCGGCACTTTCAGCGTGTGCTTGTCGGTCTTCTCCAGCAGGCCGGCTGCTTCGAGGTCGGCGACGATGGCCTTGCGCGCGGCAAAGCGGTCGAGGCCGCGATATTTCTCCGGCGCGTTATCGTTGATCTTCGCATCCAGCGTCAGGATGGAAATCATCGGCAGTCCATGCCGCTGGCCGACCGCGTAGTCGTTGAAATCGTGCGCCGGCGTCACCTTGACCACGCCGGTGCCGAATTCGCGATCGACGTAGCTGTCAGCGATGACCGGAATCTCCCGGTCGGTCAGCGGCAGCTTCACCGTCTTGCCGATCAGCGCGCTGTAGCGCTCGTCGTCCGGATGCACCATCACGGCGACGTCGCCCAGCATGGTTTCCGGGCGGGTCGTGGCGACGGTCAGATGACCGGAACCATCAGCCAGCGGATAGTGGATGTGCCACAGTGAACCGGCTTCCTCTTCCTGCACCACTTCGAGGTCGGACACCGCGGTGCCCAGCACCGGATCCCAGTTCACCAGACGCTTGCCGCGGTAAATCAGACCTTCCTGATGCAGACGGACGAAGGTTTCGGTGACGATCTTCGACAGGCCTTCGTCCATCGTGAAGCGCTCGCGCGTCCAGTCGGGCGAGGTGCCGAGACGGCGCATCTGGCGGGTGATGGTGGAGCCGGAGTACTCCTTCCATTCCCACACCTTCTTCACGAATTCCTCGCGGCCGAGGTCGTGGCGGGAGATGCCCTGGGCGTCGAGCTGGCGCTCGACCACGATCTGGGTGGCGATGCCGGCGTGGTCGGTACCCGGCTGCCACAGCGTGTTGTCGCCACGCATCCGGTGATAGCGGGTGAGAGCGTCCATCAGGGTCTGGTTGAAACCGTGACCCATGTGCAGCGTGCCGGTGACGTTCGGCGGCGGCAGCAGGATGCAGAAGTTCGACTTGTTCGGGGTGTCGGTGTCCAGGCCGGCAGCGAAGTAGCCGCGCGATTCCCACTCGGGGTACCAGCGGCGTTCGATGTCGGCCGGTTCGAAGCTCTTGGCCAGCGTCATGACGGGTCTGCTTGGATGCAAACCCGCGATTATAGGGGCTGGTCGGGCTGGTCCGATGGTTCGACCGTGGCGTTGAGCACGGCCTGACTGCGGTTTTCGATGTCGGCGGCGATGGATTCACGCAGATCGAGTACTGCCTGTTCGCGGATGCGGGCTGTTGCACTCTCCAGTGCGGCGCCCAGCGCCGCCTCGAACGCCACCTGCATCTCGATGCTGACCAGCGCCGGCAGCGTGGTCGTGCACCAGTCGTCGATACGGCTCTGGATCAGCGCGGGCAGGTCGGAAAACTGCTGCGACAGTGCGTCGGAGGTCCTCTGCTGCAGACGTTCCCGGACTTCGGTGCCGACCGAGCGCGCAACCTCTCCGGTTACGCGTTCCGTCACGTCGGCGGTGACGCGTTCGGTCACCTCCGCGGTGACCCGCTCGGTGACTTCGGCCGTTACGCGCTCCGTGACCTCCGCGGTCACCGCCGCGGTGATTTCGGCGCTGCGGTCCTCGGGTTCTGGCACCAGGGTGTCGAGATCCACTTCCTCGGTCAGCAGCGGGATGCCGTCGTCCACCACGGCCGGGGCGACCCGGCCGGCGACGAAGGTGCGGCTGCGCCGCATCAGCGAATCGGCTCGGCCGATCAGGTCGTCGCTCATGCTTCAGCCTTTCTTGTCTGCATGTCGAATCCGCCCTGCCGGTAGCGTACGTAGCGCGTGCGCGCCGCGTCGCGGTCGGCGGGGTCCTGACTGACGATCTCGACGATGTGCGCGCGTTGCTCGAAACCGGCAGGCACATCGTGCGCCATGTTGAGCAGGATCGCATCGACCGGGGCCGACGCCGGATCGCGACCGATGCGCACCGGCGTCGCGTCGCTCAGCGGGTGGCCGTCGCGCACATGCGGAATGAAGGCCAGCGGCTCGAACACCCAGAGCATCTGATCGAGCCGCGCGGCCAGCGCATCGTTGTCGCAATGTATCCACACGCGACGCCCCGCGGCATGCCACTGCGCCACCAGCGCGCAGGCGTGGCGCAGCTTGTCGGGCGCGTCGTGGTGGAATTCGGCGACCGCCATGCGTGCCTCAGAGCTTGCCGGCGCGTTCGAGCAGGAAGTGGGTCAGCAGCGGTACCGGACGACCGGTGCCGCCCTTTTCCTTGCCGCTCTTCCAGGCGGTACCGGCGATATCCAGATGCGCCCACTTGAACTTCTTCGCGAAGCGGGCAAGGAAGCAGGCGGCGGTGATCGACCCGGCGGGGCGGCCACCGATATTGCCCATGTCGGCGAAGTTGCTCTTCAGCTGCTCCTGGTAATCCTCCCAGATCGGCAGGCGCCAGGCGCGGTCCCACGCGGTCTGGCCGGCGGCCAGCAGTTCGTCGGCCAGCGCGTCGTCGTTGGCCATCAGGCCGCTGGTGACATGGCCCAGCGCGATGATGCAGGCGCCGGTCAGCGTCGCGATATCGATCACGCAGGCGGGCTCGTAGCGCTCGGCGTAGGTCAGTGCGTCGCACAGGATGAGGCGGCCTTCGGCGTCGGTGTTCAGGATTTCTATGGTCTGGCCGGACATCGACTTGACCACGTCACCGGGCCGCGTGGCTGCGCCGCCCGGCATGTTCTCGGTGGTCGGGATGAGGCCGATCACGTTCAGCGGCAGCTTCATCGCGGCCAGCGACTGGAAGGTGCCGAGCACGCTCGCTGCGCCGCACATGTCGTACTTCATTTCGTCCATGCCTTCGCCCGGCTTCAGCGAAATGCCGCCGGTGTCGAAGGTGATGCCCTTGCCGACCAGCACGATGGGCGCCTCGTTCTTCTTGCCGGCGCGGTACTCCATCGCGATGAACTTGGGCGGCTGGCGCGAGCCGGCAGCGACCGACAGGAAGGAACCCATGCCCAGCTTCTGCATGTCGGCGCGGTCGAGCACGGTGACGGCGATGTCCGATTTCTTGCCCAGTTCGAGCGCCTGTTCGGCGAGGTAGGTCGGCGTGCAGACGTTGGGCGGCAGGTTGCCGAGCGTCTTGGCCAGCGCCATGCCGTGGCCGATTGCCTCGCCTTGGGCCAGTGCCTCGGCAGCGGCTGATGCCGCGGTTTTCTTGGGCAGCGTGAAGCCGAGTGCGGCCAGTGCGCGCGATTCGTCTTTCTTGTTGCGGGCGTGGGTGTCGTAGCGGTAGAGCACGTCGAGTGCAACGATCGCCGCCTGGCGCAGCGCACCGGCCGTGCCGACCTTGCGCGGGGCAACTTCGGCCAGCGTGCTCACCGCGTCGCTGGCGCCGGTATCGCGCAGCGCGCGCACGCTTGCGGCAACCGCGTCGCGATATTCCTTGAGGCCGAATTCCTTTTCCTTGCCGAGGCCGACCAGCAGCACGCGTTCGGCGGCGATGCCCGGCAGCTTGTGCAGCAGCAGCGTGCTGCCGGACTTGCCGTCCATGTCGCCGCTGCCGAGGATGTCGGCGATGCGACCCTTGCTGGCGGCGTCGAGCGCCGCGGTAGCGGCGGCCGGTTTGCGCGACTCGAACACGCCGACTACCAGGGCACCGGTGCGCAGTTTCTCGGGGCTGCCGCTCTTTATGCTAAATTCCACCCGCTTCTCCTCTATCAGTTCGCGCTGCTTCAAGTCGTCCGATTATCGGCGTGAAGCCGCGCGCGAGTCAAAAAAGAACGGCCTGACGCGCCTTTGCGCGAAGGCGTTCCGCACGGAGCCCCAGGCTTGATCTTCCAGCGCGCCGCCCTGCGCGAATTCGCCAGTACTGCTTTGACGGTGTTCGTCGCCCTGTTCGCGATCGTGCTGTCCACCCAGCTCGTGCGCCTGCTCGGACAGGCGGCGGGCGGGAAAGTGGCATCGGAAGCGGTCATGGCGCTGCTCGGCTTCGGCGCATTGCGTTATCTGGGCGTGATTCTGTCGCTGACGCTATTCATTTCTGTATTGCTGGCGATGTCCCGCAGCTGGCGGGATTCGGAAATGGTGGTGTGGTTCGCCACCGGCCTGCCTCTGTCCGCCTGGGTGCGGCCGGTGCTGCTGTTCGCGTTGCCCATGGTGATCGCGGTCGGGGTGTTGTCGCTGTATCTGGCCCCGTGGTCTCAGGTGAAAAGTGCCGAATTCCGCACCCGCATGAGCAACCGCGACGACGTGGCACAGATGTCGCCCGGCAGCTTCCGCGAGTCGTCGCAGGCCAACCGGGTGTTCTTCGTCGAGAGCGGCGACGGCACCGATGGTGCGGTCAAGAACATCTTCGTCAGCACGACCGACAAGGGCAAGGTCGGCGTCATCGTCGCCGGCGACGGCTACACGCAGACCATGGAGTCCGGCGACCGCTTCGTCGTGCTGCTGAACGGGCGCCGCTACGAGGGCGAGCCGGGCAGCCCTGAGTACCGGGTGATGGAATTCGAGCGTTACGCGGTGCGGATCGAGACGAAGGAGGCGCAGGGCGTCGAGTCACGCCCCTACCTGCTGACGGTCGAGGAATTGCTGGCCGACCCGACCGCACCGAACATGGGTGAACTGGCCTTCCGCATCGGGCTGCCGATCGCGGCCCTGAACCTGGCACTGCTTGCCATCCCGCTGTCTTTCGTCAATCCGCGCGCCGGGCGCGCCAACAATCTGCTGATGGCGCTGCTGATCTATCTCGTCTACTCGAATCTGCTGAGCATCACCCAAGCTTGGGTGTCACAGGGCAAGCTGTCCTTCGGCGGCGTGCTGTGGACGCTGCATGGCGGCATGTTCCTGCTGCTGGCCGGCATGTTCGCCTGGCGCATGTACGGCCACCTTCCGCGCACCTGGCTGGGCCGCTGACCGATGCTGATCCACGAACGTTACATCCGCCGTGAAGTCGCCCTGGCCACCCTGCTGGTGCTGGCGGCCTTCCTCGGGCTGTTCGGTTTTTTCGACCTGATCAACGAGCTGGACAATCTCGGGCGCGGCAATTACGGCCTGCAGCACGCGGTGATGTATACCGTGCTGACCATGCCCGGTCGCGTTTACGAAACGCTGCCGATCGCGGTGCTGATCGGCGCGCTGTATTCACTGACCACGCTGTCGCGCCATTCGGAAATCACCGTGCTGCGCGCCTCGGGGATGTCGACCGGCCGCATCCTGCGTCTGCTCGCACGCATCGGTCTGCCCTTCGTGCTGCTCACCTTCATCACCGGCGAATTTGTCGCGCCGCCGGCCGAACGGGCGGCGCAGGAGCTGAAGCTGTCCGCCCGTTCGCAACTGCTCACCGGCGAATTCCGTAGTGGATTCTGGGTCAAGGACGGCCACGATTTCGTCAACATCGGCAGCGTCACGCCGGAAGGCGTGCTGCGCAAGATCCGCATTTTCGAGTTCAACGACAGCCGCGAACTGCTGTCCGTGCTGGAGGCGGCAAGCGGCGGCTACGAGGCGCCGTCCGGATGGGTGCTCACCGACGTCATTCGCACCGACTTCTCGGAGAACGGTGCCAAAGTGAGCAAGTCGGACACGCTGGTGTGGGATTCCGATCTCAGCCCGGACGTGATGAGCGTGATGCTGGTCGTGCCCGAGAGGATGTCGGCGTGGAAGCTGTGGCACTACATCCGGCACCTGTCGGACAACAGGCAGGAAACCGGTCGCTACGAGATCGCGCTGTGGAAGAAATTCAGCTACCCGCTCGCCTGCTTCGTCATGCTGGCGCTCGCATTGCCTTTCGCCTACATGCACAACCGCAATGCGGCGGTCAGCATCAAGGTGTTCACCGGTGTGATGATCGGCGTGCTCTTCCACATGCTGAACGGCCTGTTTTCCAATCTCGGTGCGATCAACTCGTGGCCGCCCTATGCGGCGGCACTGACGCCGGGTTTCCTCTTCGTGTTCGCTGCGGCGGCCATGCTGTGGTGGGAGGACCGCCGCTGAGCGGTCCGTCTACTTGATGCGGATCACCCGGGTGCCGGCCAGTCTGTCGTGCAGGAACTGGCGGTCGCGATCGAACAGCGCCCAGAACAGCCCGACACCGCAGAACAGCAGCGACGGCCAGCTGAGCAGATAGCGCGCGAGCGCGCGTTTCAGTTCGGGCGGCCTGTCCTGCGTTGCGTCGACGACACGTATCCCCCAGGTCTGCATGGCCAGTGTCTGTCCGCCACGGCGCCAGTAGTGAACAAAGTACAGGCCAAGCAGCAGCAGGATGTGCAGCCAGGCAAACCAGCCCTGGGGCGCGAGTTCGAAGAACAGTCCGACGATCAGATAGGGCAGCATGAAGCCGGCCGCCAGCACGCCGAGCAGCAGCAGGGATTCGTAGAGCAGCGATGCGAGGCGCCGGCGCAGGCCGGCCGCCGGATAACGGGTCGTTTCTGACATGTGGAAGCGGTGCGGCGTTGCCGCATGAAGAAGTGGACGACGAAGCAGCCTGATTATTTGCGGACCGGCGCTGCGGCCGCCGCGCCCGGCGCCTTGCTGCCCGGGCGTTGGGCCGCGCCGAGCCGGCTGCGTTCCTCGGGCGACAGCCCTTCGTAGGCTTCCCATTGCCGGCGCAGCGTTTCGCGCTGGTCGGCGGGCATTGCCTGAAGGCGTTTGTAGCGCTCGCGTGCCTCGATACGCTCCTGCGGCGTCAGGCTGCCCCAGTAGCTCATGCGCGCGCGCATCCGCGACTGTTCCTCCACCGTCATCGACGGATAGCGGGCGGCGAGGTCGAGCCATTTGCGCCGGCGTTCGGCGTCGAAGCTGTCCCAGTCGGCGGCCAGCGGCGACAGGATGGCCTGTTCAGCCTGATCGAGCTGATGCCAGCCCGGCGCCCGGGTCTGTGCCGACGCGCCGGCGCAGGCGAGGGTGGCTGCAAGCAGCGCACCGGCAAACTTGCGTCGCATCAGGATCTGCCCTGGCTGTCGAGCCAGGCCCCGAAACCGCGATCGAGGTAGGCGTCGATGGGCAGGTCATCGGTCAGCAGGGCGCTGTCGATATCGAGGGATTCGTTGAAGCGCTCGTCCTGCGATTGCTGGCTGGCCAGGGCGGCGATCAGTGCGAGCATCAGGATGCCGACGGTCGGCGCCAGTCCGTCGCGCAGCCATCCGCCGCTGAGATTGCCCGGCAGACTGGCGAAACGGGGCAGCCACGCCAGTCGGCGCCGCGGCGTGGCAGCAGCCAGTGCCCGCTCGCGCGACTGGCGCAGGCGGAACACGATGTCGGGGGGCAGTTCGGTGCAGGAGGCTTCGAGCGCCGCGTGTGCGCGCTGGCCGATCGCGGCCTCGTCGGTCGCCGCGGACGGAAATGTCGTTCGAACGGTGGATTTCATAGCTTGATGCCACGCAGTTTGAGGGCGGCAGCGAGCGCGTGGGTCGCGCGCGAGCAATGCGTCTTGACGCTGCCTTCCGAACAGCCCATGACGGCGGCCGTTTCGGCAATGTCCAATTCCTCCCAGTAACGCATCAGAAAAGCTTCGCGTTGACGCGTCGGGAGGCGGGATATTTCACGCTCTATCAGAGCCATCACCTCGCTCTGTTCGAGGTTCTGCTCCGGCGTACGGCCCAGTTCGGACGGCTCGTCGATCACCATGTTGTCCAGCGGGTCGTAATCGTCGTCCTCGTCCGCGCCGGTAAAGGACGACAGCAGCGTAGTCCAGGTCGAGCGCACCTTGCGCCGCCGGAACATGTCGCGGATCACGTTCTGCAGGATGCGCTGGAACAGCATCGGAAACTCTTCCGCCGGGCGGTCGGCGTATTTTTCCGCGAGCTTCATCATCGCGTCCTGCACGGCATCGAGTGCGGATTCGTCGTCGCGCAGCGCGAATACGGCCTGTTTGAAGGCGCGCCGTTCGACCGCGGCGAGAAAGCCGGAAAGTTCTTCGCGAGATGCCAGGATGTGTCTTTCTCAGGGTGGGTGGCGATCGCTGCGGAGCGGGCGGTCAGGCCCGTGCGATGCCGAAAATGCCTTGACCGGGAACTGTGCGACAGCTACCCTTTGCGGCTTTTCCGGAATTTTTTTACAGGTGTGGCGATGCTTTTGACCGGAGCGGAAATTGTAGTCAGGTGCCTTGCGGAAGAAAAGGTCGAGTATGTTTTCGGCTATCCGGGCGGCGCCGTGCTGTACCTGTACGACGAGCTTTTCAAGCAGGACAAGGTCCGGCACGTACTGGTCCGCCACGAGCAGGCAGCGCTGCATGCGGCCGACGCCTATTCGCGGTCGACCGAGCGCGTCGGTGTTGCGCTGGTGACCTCCGGCCCCGGTGTGACCAACGCGATCACCGGCATCGCGACCGCCTACATGGATTCGATCCCGATGGTGATCATTTCCGGTCAGGTCCCGACCGCGGCCATCGGTCAGGATGCCTTCCAGGAGTGCGACACGGTCGGCATCACCCGTCCCTGCGTCAAGCACAACTTCCTGGTCAAGGACGTCAAGGACATCGCGACCACCATCAAGAAGGCCTTCTATATCGCCAAGACCGGCCGTCCGGGCCCGGTGCTGGTCGATATCCCGAAGGACATCACGATGGCCAAGGCCGAGTTCGATTATCCGAAGTCGGTCACGATGCGTTCCTACAACCCGATCACCAAGGGGCATCAGGGCCAGATCAAGAAGGCCGTCCAGCTGCTGCTGGAAGCCAAGCGCCCGATGATCTACGCCGGTGGCGGCGTCATCCTGTCCGACTGTTCGGAAAAGCTGACCAAGCTGGTGCGCACGCTCGGTGCCCCGTGTACAAACACGCTGATGGGCCTGGGCGCCTATCCGGCGACCGACAAGCAGTTCGTCGGCATGCTGGGCATGCACGGCAATTACGAAGCCAATATGGCGATGCAGTACTGCGACGTGCTGATCGCCGTGGGCGCCCGCTTCGATGACCGCGTGATCGGCAACCCGGCCGACTTCGCCCGTGTTGCGCGCAAGATCATCCACATCGACATCGATCCGTCGTCGATTTCCAAGCGCGTGAAGGTGGACGTGCCCATCGTCGGCAATCTGCCGGACGTGCTGGACGACATCCTGCGCCTGCTCGACGCGTCGAACGACCGCCCGGACAAGGAAGCGCTCGGCGAGTGGTGGAAGCAGATCGAGGAATGGCGCCGTCGTGACTGCCTGAAGTACAAGCAGAGCGACGAAGTGATCAAGCCGCAGTTCGTGGTCGAAAAGCTGTGGGAAGTGACCAAGGGCGACGCCTTCATCACGTCCGACGTCGGCCAGCACCAGATGTGGGCGGCCCAGTACTACAAGTTCGACAAGCCGCGCCGCTGGCTCAATTCCGGCGGTCTGGGCACGATGGGCGTGGGCATTCCCTACGGCATCGGCGTGCAGCTTGCCCATCCTGGCTCGCCGGTGGCGGTGGTGACCGGTGAAGGTTCGGTGCAGATGAACATCCAGGAACTGTCGACCTGCAAGCAGTACCGCATTCCGCTGAAGATCTGCAGCCTGAACAACCGGTATCTGGGCATGGTCCGCCAGTGGCAGGAAATCATCCACGGCAACCGCTATTCCGAGTCCTACATGGATTCGCTGCCCGATTTCGCCAAGCTGGCCGAGGCCTACGGCCACGTCGGCATCCGTGTCGAGAAGCCGGGTGACGTCGAGGACGCCCTGCGCGAGGCCTTCAAGCGCAAGAACGATCTGGTGTTCATCGACTTCCAGGTCGATCCGACCGAGAACGTGTATCCGATGGTGATGGGCGGCAAGGGTCTGACCGACATGATCCTGTCGTCCGAGGACCTGTAACGCAATACCCCGACACTGTCGTGCGCGGACCCCGGCAGCCATGCGTCGCCGGGTCCGCCTGACGGACTTACCGGTCTGTCAGGCAGCGGGCACCGGCCTCCGGCAGCCCGTCTTCGCGGCGGCGGTTCCTGATTTCCAGAAAGAGGCGCTCGCAATGAGGCATGTCATTTCCGTACTGATCGAGAACGAAGCGGGCGCGCTGTCGCGCGTGTCCGGCCTGTTCTCGGCGCGTGGCTACAACATCGAATCGCTGACCGTGGCGCCGACCGAAGACGGTTCGCTGTCGCGCATGACCATCATTTCCACCGGCTCGGACGACATCATCGAGCAGATCACCAAGCAGCTGAACAAGCTGATCGAGGTGGTCAAGGTGGTCGACCTGTCGGAAGCCGCGCACATCGAGCGCGAGCTGATGCTCATCAAGGTGCGCGCCACCGGCAAGGACCGCGAAGAACTGAAGCGCGTCGCCGACATCTTCCGCGGCCGCATCATCGACGTGACCGACTCGACCTATGTGATCGAACTGACCGGCAACACCGCCAAGCTCGATTCCTTCGTCGGCGCGATCGACAGTTCGCTGATCCTGGAAACCGTGCGCACCGGCGTCGCCGGCATCGGCCGCGGCGACCGCATCCTGCGCCTCTGATCCGCACACCGCATTCCGCTCCAGCCCGCAGCACCGCATAAACCTACACAGCACAAGGGAAAACCCATGAAAGTCTTCTACGACAAGGACGCAGACCTGTCCCTGATCAAAGGCAAGAAAGTCACCATCGTCGGCTACGGTTCGCAAGGCCATGCCCACGCACAGAACCTGTCGGATTCCGGCGTCAAGGTCACGGTCGGCCTGCGCAAGGGCGGCGCGTCGTGGAAGAAGGCGGAAGGCGCTGGCCTGAAGGTGAAGGAAGTGGCCGACGCGGTGAAGGGTGCCGATCTGGTCATGATCCTGCTGCCGGACGAGAACATTCCGCAGGTGTATTACGGCGACGTCGAGCCGAACATCAAGAAGGGCGCGACCCTGGCGTTCGCCCACGGCTTCAACATCCATTACAACCAGGTCATTCCGCGCGAAGACCTGGACGTCGTCATGGTCGCCCCGAAGGGCCCGGGCCACACCGTGCGTTCCGAGTACCTGCGCGGAGGCGGTGTCCCGTCGCTGATCGCCGTGTACCAGGACAAGTCGGGCAAGGCGCGTGACCTCGCGCTGTCGTACGCGGCTGCGAACGGCGGCACCAAGGGCGGCGTGATCGAAACCTCGTTCCGCGAAGAGACCGAAACCGACCTGTTCGGCGAACAGGCCGTGCTGTGCGGTGGTCTGGTCGAGCTGATCAAGGCCGGTTACGAAACGCTGACCGAAGCCGGTTACGCGCCGGAAATGGCCTACTTCGAGTGCCTGCACGAAGTGAAGCTCATCGTCGACCTGATCTTCGAAGGCGGCATCGCCAACATGAACTACTCGATCTCGAACAACGCGGAATACGGTGAGTACGTCACTGGCCCGCGCGTGATCGCTGGCGAAGCCCGTGCCGCGATGAAGGAATGCCTGGCCAACATCCAGAATGGCAACTACGCCAAGAACTTCATCCTCGAAGGCCGGACCAACTATCCGGAGATGACCGCCCGTCGCCGCCTGACCGCCGCCCACGAGATCGAGAAGGTTGGTGCGCAACTGCGCGGCATGATGCCGTGGATCACCAAGAACAAGCTGGTCGACCAGTCGAAGAACTGATTGGCGTCCCGCCTGGCCCGGCGGTTCCGGCACATCCGTGCCCGGGCCACCGGGCCTTTTTGCATTCCAGGCCGGGCGATGCGGGGCGCGCGAGGGGCACTCGCGTCATCATCGGACGCTTCCGCGATGCGCGTCATCCTGATACGTTCGGGGCGGCTCGCAGCCTGTCGTCAGTTCGCGGCGCCGGGGCGCAGTCTGTCCATGAAGCGGGCGTCGCGAGCATCGGGGGCCGAACCGGCCTGAAACGCAAAAACCGTGCGGCGGTGATCCCGCGCATGGTTCGTCGGAGTGAATGCATGTCCGAATACGACCCGCAATACATCAAGCCTGCCGATCCGGTGAAACGCCGGCGCGGCATCTACATTCTGCCCAACCTGTTCACGACGGCGTCGTTGTTCGCAGGTTTCTACGCCATCGTGCAGGCGATGAACGGACGCTACGAATACTCGGCCGTCGCCATCTTCATCGCCATGGTGCTCGACGGTCTCGACGGCCGTGTCGCGCGACTCACCCATACGCAATCGGCCTTCGGCGCCGAGTTCGATTCGCTGTCCGACATGGTGTCCTTCGGTGCCGCCCCGGCCCTCATCGCCTATGAGTGGGCCATGCGCGGTCTGGGCAAGTGGGGCTGGATCGCCGCCTTCATCTACTGCGCCGGCGCAGCGCTGCGCCTGGCCCGCTTCAACACCAATCTGGGTACCGTCGACAAGCGCTACTTCCAGGGCCTGCCCAGCCCGGCCGCCGCGGCGCTGGTGGCCGGCCTCGTCTGGGTCGCGACGGACAACGGCTACACCGGACCGGACATGCGCTGGGCGGCCTTCGTCATCACGCTGTTTGCCGGCCTGACCATGGTGAGCAACGTGAAATTCTGGAGCGGCAAGGACATCAACCTGCGCCGCAGCGTGCCCTTCATCGTCATTTTCGGCTTCGTGCTGGCCTTCGTCGCCGTGTCGGTCAACCCGCCGGTGGTGCTGTTCAGCCTGTTCGTTGCCTACGGCCTGTCCGGCTACGTCATGTGGCTGATCCGCTTCTCGCGGCGCAAGCCGCAACTGCCACCGACGCCACCGGAGGCCTGAGCCGGTACGCCGTTGTCGCGGCGCGGCCCGGCGACTATATTCGCGACCCTGTGCCGTTCGCGGCCAGCCGCCTGTTTGAAGAAACGACCTTGCGCGCCCGCCTCGCCGCGGACGCGCCCCGGAGATTGCAATGACCGACCGCCTCATCATTTTCGACACCACGCTGCGCGACGGCGAACAGAGCCCGGGCGCGTCGATGACGCGCGACGAGAAGCTGCGTATCGCCCGCCAGCTTGAGCGCATGCGCGTGGACGTGATCGAGGCCGGCTTTGCGGCCGCCTCCAACGGTGACTTCGAATCGGTGCGTGCGGTGGCTGAAACCATCCGCGAATCCACCGTCTGTTCGCTGGCGCGCGCCAGCGAGAACGACATCCGTCGCGCTGGCGAGGCGATCAAGCCGGCAGCCAGCGGCCGCATCCACACCTTCATCGCGACCAGCCCCATCCACATGGAGAAGAAGCTGCGAATGAGCCCCGACCAGGTGGTCGAGCAGGCGATCAAGGCGATCGGCTGGGCGCGCGAGTACACCGAGGACGTCGAATTCTCGGCCGAAGACGCGGTGCGCTCCGACATCGACTTCCTGGTGCGCGTGTTCACCGAGGTGATCAAGGCCGGCGCGAAGACGATCAACGTGCCGGACACCGTCGGTTACTCGGTACCGGCGCAGTGGGCCGAGCGCATGCGCATCCTGATCGAGCGCGTGCCCGGCGCCGACAAGGTGGTGTGGTCGACGCACTGTCACAACGACCTCGGCATGGCGGTCGCCAATTCGCTGGCCGCGGTGATGGCCGGCGCCCGTCAGGTCGAGTGCACCATCAATGGTCTGGGCGAGCGCGCGGGCAACGCTTCGCTGGAGGAGATCGTGATGGCCGTGCGCACGCGCCGCGACGTGTTCGGTGTCGAGACGCGCATCGACGCGACGCAGATCGTGCCGGCTTCGCGCCTGGTGTCGACCATCACCGGCTATCCGGTGCAGCCGAACAAGGCCGTCGTTGGCGCCAACGCTTTTGCGCACGAATCCGGCATCCACCAGGACGGCGTGCTCAAGCACCGCGAAACCTACGAAATCATGCGTGCCGAGGACGTGGGCTGGAATACCAACAAGCTGGTGCTCGGCAAGCACTCGGGCCGCAACGCCTTCCGCGCCCGACTGACCGAACTGGGCATCGTGGTCGAGTCGGAGGAGCAACTGAATGTCGCTTTCGCCGCCTTCAAGGAGCTGGCTGACAAGAAGCACGAAATCTTCGACGAGGATATCCAGGCGCTGATGAGCGACGAAGCGGTCACGCCGGAGCAGGAGCAGTACAAGCTGGTCGCGCTGAGCTCGCGCTCGGAAACCGGGGAACTGCCGCAGTCCGTGGTCACGCTGTCGGACGGCGGGCGCGAAGTGAAGGTGTCGTCCAATGGCAGCGGGCCGGTCGATGCGGCTTTCTGTGCCATCGAATCGGTGGCGAAGAGCGGTGCCGAACTGCTGCTTTACTCGGTTAACGCGATCACCACCGGCACCGATGCGCAGGGCGAAGTGACGGTGCGTCTCGCACTGGGTGGGCGCATCGTCAATGGCCAGGGCGCCGACACCGACATCATCGTCGCCTCCGCCAAGGCCTACATCAATGCGCTGAACAAACTGCAGGGCGTGCAGAAGCTGAATCCGCAGGGCGAAAGCCCGATCTGAACGACGGCGCGCCGGCTAGCGCGATTGCGCGAGCCGGCTCGGCGCGGTCAGCTTCGAGTAGAACAGGCAGCCAAGGAACAGCGCTACCGACAGCAGCGTATAGACGAAGGCCAGCTGTGCCGACGGGCTGCTGTCGGAAGTGGCGCGCACGATGCCCTCGGTGAAGTAGGCGAGGCTGAGCAGCGACATCCACTGATGGGTGTAGCGCTTGCCGCGCAGGATGCCGAACAGCGCGCCCAGCAGCGGCACTATCTTCAGCACCAGCCACGAACCGCCCGGTCGCAGCGGAGCCAGCCACAGCTCCCAGGCGAGGCCGAGCAGGATGAGGGCGATCAGGCTGGACGAGGCCAGCAGGTTCCAGTGTCGTGCGGTCATGGTCAGGCGGCGAGTTTGAGTGCGGTCAGCGCAAGCCGGTGGCCGAGCGCAAAGGCGAGTCGTGCTTCGGCTTCCGACAGCTGCGTCCGCCCGTCGTGCCCGCTCACGTGGCTGGCGCCGTAGGGCGTGCCACCGTCCGGCGTGGTCGACAGATCGGGTTCGGAATAGGGCAGGCCGACTACGAGCATGCCGTGGTGCAGCAGCGGCAGCATCATGCTCAGCAGGGTGCTTTCCTGCCCGCCGTGCATGGACGTGGTCGAGGTGAACACCGCGGCTGGTTTGCCGGCGAGCGCACCGGCCAGCCACTGCGGGCTGGTGCCGTCAAGAAAGTACTTCAGCGGCGCGGCCATGTTGCCGAAGCGGGTCGGACTGCCGAGGGCGAGGCCGATGCATTCGTCGAGGTCGCGGGCTTCCGCATAGGGCGCGCCGCTGTCCGGTACGGCCGCAGCGGTCGCCTCGCAGACGGTCGATACCGGCGGCACGGTACGCAGGCGTGCCGCCGCGCCGTCGACCGAATCGATGCCGCGGCCGATCTGGCGTGCCAGGTTCAGCGTGGATCCGTAGCGGCTGTAGTAGAGGACGAGAATTTCTTTCAATGCGGGCCATCCAGCAGAATGAGGCCCGGAGTGTACAGCTTTGCCGGTCCCGATCTGCTGACGGGCCTGCCACCTTCCCTGATGTCTTCACCGCTGATCGATCTTCTGATTCGTCCTTTTCACGTGCTGGGTGCAGCCGCATCGCGACACCGCGAGGGCCGCGCCGCGCAGTCGGCGGCCGCGCTCGCGTTCGCCTTGCTGTTCGCGCTGGTGCCGCTGATCGTACTGGTGCGTCAGCTGTCCGTCTGGCTGCCGGACGCGCTGCAGTTCGGCAAGCCGCTGCAGGCTTACCTTACCGGCTCCTTGCTGCCGGACGACGCAGGCTCGTCGGTCGTGCGCCACGCGACGCGCTTCGTCGCCAAGGCGCGGCGGCTGTCGCTGGTCGATCTGCTGCTCCTGCTCGGCAGTGCCTGGGTGTGGGTGCGCACCGCCGACCACGCGCTCAATGCGATGTGGCCGCAGCGACCGCCCCGGCGGCTACGGCGCACTGCGCTGATCTATCTGGCGCTGCCGGTACTCGCTCCGTTCGCGCTCGGCGCCGGCACGGCGCTGAGCCTCTACCTCGTCACCGCCTCGCTCGGCATGGTGAATGAACCGGCCTGGGTCAAGGTTTTCCTGCTGCGCAGTGCGGCAGCGCTGGTCACCGCCGGTTTCCTGCTTTTGCTCTACCGCACCCTGCCGCGCGCCGCCGTCGGCCTGCGCCCCGCGCTGTGGGGCGCCGTCGTGGCAACCGCGCTGCTCACGCTGATGCAGAAGGTGCTCAGTCTGTACATCGAGCACATGCCCGGTTATGCGGTGGTCTATGGCGCGCTGGCCACGCTGCCGGTTTTTCTGCTCTGGCTCTACCTGTTCTGGTCCATCGTGCTGTTCGGCGCGGCGGTGACCGCCGTGCTGCACGACCGGAGCGTGCGGCACTCCGGGTGACTCAGGGGCGGCTGGCAGGATCGGACCGACCACCGCTCATGTTGGCGCTCATTTCCTCGATCTCGAACAGTTCGAAGGCCTGCGTCTGCAGGTCGAGATCGGACAGGCGGGCGTCGCCGAGCCGGTAGCGTCCGCCCGAGTTGTGTGCGATGAGCATGTCCCGGCCATTGGCTTCTCCGGGCGGCAGCATGATGCAGGGGTGCGGGCGGTGACTGGTGAGCGGCGGCAGTCGCAGCGCGGGTACGGCGGCGCGCGACCCCGATGCCTCGAACACGACGGTCGCCGCCTGGGCGCCGTGGCTGAGCAGTTCCACCCCGACATCGATGGCGCCCGCACTGGCGCTGCGCGCCCAGCGCACGACGCAGATCATCCAGTTGCGACTGCCGCTGCCCTTGATCAGCACCGGCAGGCCGGGCCGGACCAGACCGGTCGGGCCGGTATCGAGGCGCAGCGCGAAACCGTTCGGGCTGTCGTTGAGCAAGGTCCAGCCGGTGGTCTGGTTGTCCCAGTCGGCGGCTGGATCGCGCCGTTCGAGCAGGTGCCATATCGCGTCGAAGCCGATCAGCATGCGTATCGCCTGGCCACGTTCGCGTCGTGCGTGCTGGCGTCGCGGCATCGCCATCCAGCGCGCCTGCAGGCGGCGTAGCAGACGTCGCGTGCGCGTCTGACCGAGACAGGCGGGCAGGTACATGTCGGCAACGTTGCCGCCTTCGTCGATCAGGTCGAGATGATGGGCCAGCACCTGACCGAGCCGCTGGCAGGAGCAGTAGAGGATGTGCGGACCGCGTTCCGGATCGGGCGCCGCCCGCAGCAGCGGCGTCGGGCCGTGATCGTGCTCGTCGTCTATCCAGAACCAGGAATCGAGGTCGCGATGCGGCGGGTTCGACTGGATCTGTACCGCGCCGGAATAGCTGCGCACGTAGTCGGCGATGTTGAAGAAATCGGCTGGCGCCAGGTGCGGCGGCTGGGCCAGTTCGAGCGCGATCAATTCGCGGTGCAGCTGTTCGGCGTCCGCCGAGCCGGCGATCTGGGTGGCCGGCGTGGCCATCATGCGGGCGTGCATCAGCAGGGCGTGCGCCGTTGTCCACATGCCTGGCGGTACGTCGGCTGCGGTCAGCGTGCGCAGGGCATAGACGTCGAGCAGGCAGAGCATGGCGTGCCCGGCCGCGCGCGACGGCTTGTGTGCGGCGCGCGCCTGCAGGGCGTCGAGATAGCTGCGCGCAATCTGCATCACCGCGTCGCACAGCAGATCGGCGGCATCGCGCAGCGTGGCCGGCACCGGCAGCGCGCTGGCGGCAAGCTGCGGTTTCAGTGCCGTTGCGCAGGCCAGCGCGCGGTCATGGAAGATGTCGAGCACGCGTACCCGCGCCGGCGCGTCCATGCGCGCCTGGGCAAGTACGCCGAGGCAGGTGGCCAGCGCGGCCGCCTCGTGCCCGGGATCGCCGGCGGCGGGTGTTGCCAGCCAGTCGAGTACTGTCCGCAATGGATCCCCGGTCTTTGCCGAGCGCAAAAGGCTGTCGGGCGCGGCAGTAACGGGGGCAGGGGCGGACATCGGGGTGGGGCGCAAGGACGTGTAGAGCGCTGATTCTAGTAAACTCGTGTTTTGTCTGCGCAGGCCATACGCCTCACTTTCCGTCCGCACCATGAACATGCCTAATTCCTCCGTCCAGTCCAAGGCCGCCATCGACCCCGCCGATCGGCTCATCGTTGCGCTTGACGTGCCCTCTGCGGACCAGGCGCGTGCCATCGTCGACCAGCTCGGCGACGCCGTCCGCTTCTACAAGATTGGCCTCGAACTGTTCATGAGCGGCAACTACTTCGAACTGCTCGATTGGTTGATCGCACGAAACAAGAAGGTTTTCGTCGACCTGAAGTTCTTCGATGTGCCCGAAACCGTGCGCTCCGCGGTACGCGCGCTGTCGTCGAGCGGAGCCACCTTCGCGACCATTCACGGCAACCAGGCCATCATGGAAGCCGCCGGCGCCGACAAGGGGGCGCTGAAGATACTCGCCGTCACCGTGCTCACCAGCCTGGATCGGGGCGACCTCGACGATCTGGGCTTTGCCTGCGATGTCGATGCGCTGGTGCTGTCGCGCGCTCGGCGCGCGCTGGCCGCGGGCTGCGACGGAGTCGTGTCGTCGGGACTGGAGGCGCCGCACATCCGCGCCGAACTGGGCGAGCGCATCCTGGTGGTGACGCCGGGCATCCGGCCGGTCGAGAATCGCCCGGTCGATGACCAGAAGCGCACGGTCGATGTTGCGCAGGCGCTGACCAACGGCGCCGACTATCTGGTGGTCGGGCGGCCGATCCGCAACGCGGCCGATCCGGCGGCGGCGGCCTGGCGCATGCAGGAACAGATCGCGCAGGCGCTCGGCCAGCGCTGATCGTCGGCAGGTGCGCATCATCAGCCCTTCGGATGATGATGCGCCGGACGCCCTTGCTGCATACTCGTTGCGTCTTCCCTTCCCATCGGGCTTGCCCCGCGCGCGAGTGCTGGCGTCAATACACTCGTTCTCCGCAATGACACGCGTCGGCCGCATCGGCCTCGCCGTGCGCATGCTCTTGATGCTCTGTTCACTGCTGCTGTGCGGGCTGGCGCAGGCGGCGTCCGTGCTCGTGCTGTTGAGCGAGCCGGGCGGCGCCTATGGCGAATTTGCCGAGGCGCTGAAGAACGAGCGCAGCGCCCGCGGCGGTTTCTCCTTGGCAGTGGCGACGCGGAACGATTTCAATGCAGCCTCCCTGACCGCGCACGACGCCGTGATCGCGGTCGGTGCCGGGGCCTTGCGCACTGTGGTGCAGGCGGACGTGCCCACGCCCGTGCTCAGCGTGCTGGTGCCGCAGAACGCATTCGAGTCGATGCTGGTCGCGGGCAACACGCGCCGCTGGTCGGCCATACACATCGATCAGCCCTTCATCCGCCAGGTCGACCTGATACGTATCGCGCTGCCCGAGGCCCGACGGATCGGCGTGCTCTACGATGCCGCCGACCCGGAGCGCCTGCAGCCCTTGAAGAATGCCGTTGCCGGCACTTCGATGCAGATATCGAGCGGCAGCTTCACCGGCGAGTCGTCGCTGTTCGCAGCGCTGTCGCAGGTGCTCGACAACGCCGACGTCTTCCTGGCGCTGCCCGATCCGCAGGTGCATAACGCGGGAACCATACGCAATCTTCTGCTCACTTCGTTTCGTGCGCGGGTGCCGGTGGTCGGCTTCTCGGCGGCGTACGCGCGTGCCGGTGCCGTCATGTCCCTGTATTCGACACCGGAGCAGATCGCCCGCCAGACGGCGGACGCGATCGCCTTCTGGATGCGCGAGCGCACCTGGCCGGCGCCGCGCCATCCTCGACATTTCACCGTGTCGGTCAACGCGCACGTCGCGCGCTCGCTCGGGCTGCGCATCGAGGATGGCGACGCGCTGCGCGACAAACTGGTCCGCCAGGAGCGACTGCCATGAAACGCTGGGGCATTCGGCAACGCGTGCTGCTGGTCGCGCTGGCGCCGGTCGTCGTGTTCGGCATCGCGGCCGGCATCTGGATGGTGCTGCACCGGCTGGCCGAACTTGAGAACGGCCTGGTCGAGCGCGGGCGCGCGACTGCGCGGCAAGTGGCGGCCACTGCCGACTACGGGGTGTTTTCCGGCAATACTGAGTCGCTGGTGTCGCTGATCGAAGCGGCGCGTCGCGAGCGCGACGTAAGCGGCATCATGGTCTCGAGTCGTGATGGCGACCTCGTGGTATCCGGCGGCGAACTCAGTCCGGAAGCCTACGTGCCGGGCAGGCGCCCGGCGGGGCTTGCGCTGATCGAGCTCGAACATTCGTTGATGTTCGTCGAGCCGATACTGCGCAGTGCGGTACTCGATGATCCGGACGTATTCGACGGTCTGAGCGAGATGCCGGCCGATCGGCAGCCGGTGGGCTGGGTGCTGGTCGAGGTGTCGCGCCAGCGGGTCGATGCGATGAAGGGTGATTTCATCGTCACTACGGCCATCGTCGTCGCAGCTGCGCTGCTGGCGGCGAGTGCGTTCGCGATGCGCATCAGCCAGACGGTGACCGGGCCGGTGCGCGAAGTGTCGCGCGCGGTGCGCCGCATCGGCGAGGGTGACCTCACCGCGCGCGTGTCGGTATTTGGCGGCGGTTCGCTGCGCGTGCTGGCCGAGGGCGTGAACGGCATGGCCGAGCGCTTGCTGCGCGCACGCGACGAACTCGAGGCGAGGATTGCGGATGCCACCCGCCAGCTGCGCAGTCGCACCGACGAAGCGGAGCGCGCCAATCATGCGAAGTCGCGTTTCCTTGCTGCCGCCAGCCATGACCTGCGGCAGCCCATGCACGCGCTGGGACTGTTCGTGGCCGAACTGGCCGAGCGCCTGCGTGGATCGGAGCACCGTACGCTGATCCGACAGATCGAGGAATCGGTCGGCGCCATGGAAGATCTGCTCGACGCACTGCTGGACATGTCCAAGCTTGACGCCGGCGGCGTGACGGTGCGCCGGTCGGAATTCCCGCTGCAGCCCATGCTTGCCCGCATCGTCGAGGACTTCGCCGCCGACGCGCTGCAGCGTGGCCTGCGACTGAAGCTCCGGGCGACCGATCTGTGGGTCGAGTCGGACCCCTTGTTGCTCGAACGCATCATGATCAACCTGCTGTCGAATGCGGTGCGCTACACGCAGCGCGGCGGCGTACTGGTGGTCGTACGACGGCGCGGCGCCAGTGCGGTGATCGAGGTGCGCGACTCAGGGCCGGGTATTCCGCCCGAGGCGCACGACATGATTTTCGAGGAGTTCTATCAGTTGCAGAACCCGGCGCGGGCGCGCGGGCAGGGCCTCGGCCTGGGTCTCGCCATCGTGCGCCGGCTGACCGGCCTGCTCGGGCACGACGTGGCGATCCGCTCGCGAGCGGGGCGCGGCTCGGTGTTCTCGATTGAAGTGCCGGTTGTTGCGGCGCCGGTGGGGCGTCATCAGACAGGCGAACCGGAACCGTTGCAGGTACCCCTGTCAGTATTCGTCGTGGTGATCGATGACGACCCGGGGTCGCGCACCAGCATTGCCGGCCTGCTTGCATCCTGGGGGTGCGAGGTACTCTGCTCGGCCAACCTTTCGGAAGCGCGCGACATGATGAGACAGCGCGACAAGGTGCCGTCGCTCATCCTGTGCGACTTCCGCCTGGCTGCCGTGGCCAGCGGTATCGACGTGCTCGACGCGCTGCTGGCCGAACAGAGCGGGGACATCGCGGCCGCGCTGGTGACCGGCGACACCGACCCGCAGGTTCGTCGCATGGCCGCTGCACGCGGCTACCCGGTGCTGCACAAGCCGGTGCGGCCGGCCCGTCTGCGTGCGCTGGTTCAGCAGGTCGTGCTCAGGCAGCAGAACCCGGTCGGCTGAGTAGCGGGCAGTCCTTGCGGTAACTCCGGTACTTCGCTAACATCGCGGGTTTTCCTCGTTTCGAAGGAATCGTAATGGTCGTTATTCGCCTCGCGCGTGGGGGTGCCAAGAAGCGCCCGTTCTTCAACATCATCGCCACCGACTCGCGCAATCGTCGCGATGGTCGTTTCATCGAGCGCGTCGGTTACTACAACCCGGTCGCTCCTGAAGGCACCACCAGCCTGTCGGTCAATGCCGAACGTCTGGCCTACTGGCAGAGCGTCGGCGCCCAGCTGAGCCCGACGGTTGCCCGTCTGGTCAAGCAGCAGGCAGCCTGATCAAGCACGTTTCCGAAGCAATGGTCGTACTGGGGCGCATTGCCGCTCCGTTCGGCGTGCAGGGCTGGTTGCATCTGCAGGCCTTTGGCGACGATCCGCAGTCCTGGAAGGTGATCGAGCGTTGGCTGGTCAGCGCCGATGCGGATGCTGCGCCGGAACGCTGGCGCGAGCTCAAGCTCGATGGCTTCAAGCTTCAGGCCAAGGGACCCGTCGTTCGCTTCGAGGGCTGTGACGACCGGACCGCGGCGGAAAAGCTGGTCGGCCTGTATGTTGCCGCTCAGCGCCACGATCTGCCGGATACGGAAGATGACGAGTACTACTGGGGCGATCTGATCGGCCTCGAAGTCGTCAATCAGTCAGGCGAACGGCTCGGTCGTGTGGACCGGCTGCTGGAAACCGGTGCGAACGATGTGCTGGTCGTCGTCGATGACGCAGCCGGGGCAGACAATGCGGTAGAGCGCCTGATCCCCTTCGTTTCGGCGGTGGTGAAGGACGTGGACCGCGAAGCAGCGGTCGTGCGTGTCGAATGGGACGCGCAGTGGTAAGTGGTGTGCAAGCGGGGAGGCCAGTCACCTTCGAGGTGATTTCGCTGTTCCCGGAAATGTTTTCAGCCATCGAACGCAGCGGCATCACGCGGCGGGCGATGGAAAGATCGTTGTGGCAGGTCCGGCATACCAATCCGCGCGATTTCGCGACGGACGCGCACCGCACCGTTGACGACCGACCTTACGGCGGTGGTCCGGGCATGGTGATGCTGGCTGAACCGTTGGCTCAGGCGATCGCAAGTTGCAAGGCGCGTCATCCGGGATCGGTCAAGGTCGTGCATTTCTCGCCGGCCGGTGAGCGTCTGACGCACCGGCGGGTGATGGATCTGGCAGCCGAGCCGGCCTTGATACTGCTCTGCGGTCGGTACGAGGGCATGGATCAGCGGCTGATCGACCGCGATGTCGATCTGGAGCTGTCCTTGGGCGACTTCGTGCTGTCCGGTGGCGAACTGCCGGCGATGGCGCTGATGGACGCGATCATCCGTCAGCTGCCGGGCGCGCTGAACGATGCAGCGTCCGCGGTCGAGGATTCCTTCGTCGGCGGGCTGCTCGATTGCCCGCACTACACCCGTCCTGAGGTCTGGGACGGCAGGCCGGTGCCCGAGGTGTTGCTGTCCGGCGACCACGCGCGGATACGTCGCTGGCGCGCCGAGCAGGCGCTGGAACTGACGCGCAGGCGTCGTCCGGATCTGCTGGCGCAGGAAGAGAAGTAGTTTTTTGCAGTACCGCGGACGGCAGTCGTCATGCCGTTCCCCCAACAAAACGCGCGCATCACGGCAAACGTGCTCTGCGGCAAGGCAATGCCATAGACCAGGAGTCAAGACATGAATCTGATCCAGCAACTCGAGCAGGAAGAAATCGCCCGTCTGGGCAAGAACATCCCCGACTTCGCGCCGGGCGACACCGTCATCGTCAACGTGAACGTGGTCGAAGGCGACCGCAAGCGTGTCCAGGCCTACGAAGGCGTCGTGATCGCCAAGCGTAACCGTGGCCTGAACTCGAACTTCATCGTCCGCAAGATTTCCAGCGGCGAAGGTGTCGAGCGTACCTTCCAGACCTATTCGCCGCTGATCGCGTCGATCGAAGTGAAGCGCCGTGGCGACGTGCGTCGCGCCAAGCTGTACTACCTGCGTGAGCGTTCGGGCAAGTCGGCGCGCATCAAGGAAAAGCTGGCCAAGCGCAGCGCGCCGAAGAGCGCAGCCTGAGATCCGGCTGGCAGCAATAAAAAAGGGACCGCGAGGTCCCTTTTTTATTGCACGCGCGTCTGGCGCTTGTCGGCACTCACTTGTGCCCAGGCGGAGTGATTGTGGATGGACTCGAAGTTCTCCACCTCCAGCGTATAGGCACGCACCCTTTCCTCGGTGTTCAGCCGGGCGGCGATGTCGCGCACCATGTCCTCGACGAATTTCGGATTTTCGTAGGCGCGCTCGGTCACGTACTTCTCGTCCGGGCGCTTGAGCAGGCCATACAGATCACAGGAGGCCTCCTGCTCGACAATGTCGATCAGGTCCTCGACCATCAGATTGCCTTCGATGACGGCCTCTATCGTCACGTGTGAGCGCTGATTGTGCGCGCCGTACTGCGAAATTCTCTTCGAGCAGGGGCACAGGCTGGTAACCGGCACCAGCACGCGCAGGGTGAAGGTATAGCCACTGTCAGAGCCGACACGCGCGGTGAAGCCGACCTCGTAGTCGAGCACGCTCTGTACGCCCGACACCGGCGCCGATTTCCGTCGGAAATAGGGGAAGCGCAGCGATATTTCGCCGCTGTCGGCTTCCAGGCGATCGAGCATGGCGCGGACCAGAGCCTCGAAAACCGGAGGTGCGAGCGGCGTCTCCAGACCGTTCAGCAGTTCCACGAAGCGCGACATGTGCGTGCCTTTCAGATGGGCAGGCAGGCTGACAAAGAGGCCGCATTCGGCCACGGTGCCCTGTACCCAGCCATCGCGGCCACGCACGCTGATCGGGTGACGGATGCCGCGGATGCCGACTTTCTCGATCGGCAGTTCGCGCGGGTCCAGTGTGTTCTGGACGTCGGGAATAGTGTGCGGATCGCGAGCATTCATGCTGACCCCCTGGTTTCTCTACATGATCATTTGTTGCATGTAGATTAACATCGGGTTCTGATCCACTCAAGCTGCGACGCATGAAAAAAGCCCGGCAGTGCCGGGCTTTCATTTTCGCCGAGGCCGGGAGTTCAGCGCGAGAGTGCCTGCAGTGCGGCGGCCACCTGGGCGCGCACGCCGGCCGCGTCGAGCCCGACTTCCGCGTAAAGCAGTGCCGGATCCCCGTGATCGACGAAGCGATCGGGCAAGCCGATGCGCAGCACCCGACAGGACAGGCCCGCGTTGTGAATCACCCGCTCGACCTCCGCGCCAGCGCCACCGATCAGCGCGTTTTCCTCCAGCGTGACGATGAGCCGGTGCTTCTGCGCAAGCTGGATCACCAGGGCTTCGTCCAGTGGCTTGGCGAAGCGCATATTGGCCACGCTGGCGTCGAACTCGTCGGCAACCGCAAGTGCCGGCGTCAGCATGGCGCCGAAGGCGAGCAGAGCGGCATCACCCTGACCCGCACGCCGAAGTTCGCCGCGACCGATCGGCAACGCGGTCATCGTGTCCTGCGGTACCACGCCGGGGCCGCTGCCGCGCGGGTAACGCACTGCAGTGGGCCCCTTGTGCATGTACGCGGTGTAGAGCATCTGCCGGCATTCGTTCTCGTCGCTCGGCGTCATCACGACGAGATTGGGCAGACAGAGCAGATAGGACAGATCGAAGGCCCCATGGTGGGTGGCGCCGTCGGCACCGACCAGACCGGCGCGGTCCAGCGCCATCATGACCGGCAGGTTCTGCAGGCAGATGTCGTGGATGAGCTGGTCGTAGGCGCGCTGCAGGAAGGTCGAGTAGATCGCTACCACCGGCTTGATACCTTCGCAGGCAAGTCCGGCGGCAAAGGTGAGCGCGTGCTGCTCCGCGATGCCCACGTCGAAGTAGCGCTGCGGGTACTCCGCAGCATAGCGCACCATGCCCGAGCCTTCGCGCATCGCCGGCGTGATCGCCATCAGCTTGTCGCAGCGGGCAGCCATGTCGCACAGCCAGTCGCCGAACACCTGAGTGTAGGTTGGCTTGCCGCCACTCTTGCCGGTCTGGATGCCGGCATGGTGATCGAACTTGCCGACGCCGTGATAGAGGATGGGGTCGGCCTCGGCCAGCTTGTAGCCGTATCCCTTCTTCGTGATCACGTGCAGGAACTTCGGGCCCGGCAGTTCGCGCAGGTTCTCCAGCGTCGGGATCAGCGCGTCGAGGTCGTGGCCGTCGATCGGGCCGTAGTAATGGAATCCGAATTCCTCGAACAGCGTGCCCGGCGTGATCATGCCCTTCACGTGTTCTTCCGCGCGCTTGGCGAACTCGCGCAGCGACGGCGCGATCTCGAGCACCTTGGCGCCGGCACGGCGGGCGGCGTTGTAGGTGTGGCCGGACAGCAGGCGGGTGAGGTACTTGTTCAGCGCGCCGACCGGCGGCGAGATTGACATGTCGTTGTCGTTGAGGATGACCAGCAGGTCGGCGTCCTCGACGCCTGCGTTGTTCAGCGCCTCGAACGCCATGCCGGCAGTCATCGCGCCGTCACCGATCACTGCGATGCTGTGCCGCTTCTGCCCCAGGGCGCGGGCCGCGATGGCCATGCCCAGGGCGGCCGAGATCGAGGTGGACGAATGCGCCGTGCCGAAGGTGTCGTAAGGGCTTTCGCAGCGGCGCGGAAAGCCGCTTACGCCCTTGTACTGGCGCAGCGTCGCCATGCCTTCACGGCGACCCGTGAGTATCTTGTGCGCGTAGGTCTGATGACCGACGTCCCAGACGATGCGGTCGTCGGGGGTGTTGTAGACGTGGTGCAGTGCCACAGTCAGTTCCACCGTGCCGAGATTGGACGACAGGTGACCACCGGTGCGCGACACCGATTCGACCAGAAAGGCGCGCAATTCCGTGGCGAGCTGGGAAAGCCGACGGCTGTCGAGTTTGCGGACGTCGGCCGGCGAGTCGATCGTTTCCAGCAGCGGGTAGGCGCTCATCGTGTGCAGGGATCTGTCCATATCAGTGTTTCCTCGTCAGCACGAAATCCGCCAGTTCGCGCAGGCGACGCGCTTCGTCCCCGAAGGACGAAAGGCTGTCGATCGCTTCGGCGTGCAGTTCGCGAGCGCGCTCACGCGCGCGCGCAAGTCCCAGCGTGCTGACGTAGGTCGGCTTGTTCGCGGCGGCGTCCTTGCCCGCGGTCTTGCCGAGTGCCTCGGTACTGGCCTCGCAGTCGAGCACGTCGTCGACCACCTGGAAAAGAAGGCCGACAGTACCTGCATAGTGGTCCAGTCGCGCCTGTGCGTCTACGTCCAGTTGTCCGCAGGCGGCTCCGAGGCGGACCGCGCAGCGGATCAGGGCGCCGGTCTTGTGGATGTGCATGAACTCGAGTTCGGCCACGCCAAGCGCGATACCGACCGACGCCAGGTCGATCGCCTGCCCGCCGGCCATGCCGCGCGACCCCGACGCGATGGCGAGCTGGCTGACCATTCTGACGCGGGTGTCGGCGGCGACATCGCAATGTTCGGACAACAGCAGGAAAGCGAGGGACTGCAGGCTGTCGCCCACCAGCAGCGCGGTGGCGTCGTCGTACTGCACGTGCACGGTAGGCTTGCCGCGGCGCAGCACGTCGTCGTCCATGCAGGGCATGTCGTCGTGTACCAGTGAATAGGCGTGTATCAGTTCGACCGCACAGGCGGCGGCATCGAGTGCCGCGCTCGAGGCGCCCGACAGCGCGCCAGCGGCGTGACAGAGCAGCGGACGCACGCGCTTGCCGCCGCCAAGCACCGCGTAGCGCATTGCATCGTGCAGTCGTGACGGCGCTACCGCCGCGGTGGGCAGGAAGCGGTCGAGTGCGGTTTCGGTGCGCGTCTGGACGGCAGTGACCCAGTCGGCGAAAGAGGGTGCGGCGTCAGTCATGATCGCCATCGCCAACCGGCAGGTCGCGCAGCAGACCGTCCTCCAGCATCTGCACTTTCTGTTCGGCCGCGCTGAGCGCGGTCTGACAATGGCGCACCAGTTCGACGCCGCGCTGATAGCGTTCGAGCGCACCGTCCAGCGGCAGCTTGCCGTCCTCCATCGCACGCACGATGGCTTCGAGTTCTTCGATCGCCTGCTCGAAGCTGGCGGGTGCGGAAGCCGCTTCTGCTTTTCTGGTCATGCTGATTGGGGCGTCGGGCAAACTCTGAAAAATAGCTGATCCACATCAGCCGGTCAAACGCGCAAGTGGTTATACTGCCCGGCTTTGTCACGCGTTTGCGTGCATCGTCCGTGGTCGCATGAATCCCTGCGCCGCGGGGTCCGCGATGGCAGGCACGCGGTTTTCCAACTTTGACTTCGGGGGTTGGGGAATGTCCGATATACAGTCCATTACCCGTCTTGAACCGGCGCAATCGCAGTTTCCGGTTTCCTGGTACTTCGATCAGCCGTTGTTCGAACTCGAGAAGCGTGTGCTTTTCGACAACGGACCGGGCTATGTGGGCCATGAGTTGATGGTGCCGAACGTCGGCGACTATCACACCCTCGGCTGGGCCGACGATGCGCTGATGCTGGTGCGCAACGAGGCCGGCATCGAACTGCTGTCCAATGTGTGCCGCCATCGTCAGGCCTTGATGATGAAGGGGCGCGGCAACACGCCGAACATCGTCTGCCCGGTGCACCGCTGGACTTACGACACGCGTGGCGAACTGCTGGGCGCGCCGCACTTCCCGAACACGCCCTGCCTGAACCTGAAGCGCCAGCCGCTGCAGAACTGGAAGGGACTGCTGTTCTCCGGCAAGCGCGACATCGCCGCCGATCTTGCCGGCATGGAGGTCGCTCCCGCGCTCGACTTCTCGGGCTACATGCTCGATCACGTCGAGATGCACCAGTGCAACTACAACTGGAAAACCTTCATCGAGGTCTATCTCGAGGACTACCACGTCGAGCCCTTCCACCCGGGGCTGGGCAAGTTCGTCACCTGCGAGGACCTGAGCTGGCAGTTCGCGCGCGACTATTCGGTGCAGCGCGTCGGCGTGAACAACCGTCTGGCGCGTCCCGGCACGCCGGCCTACGAGCGCTGGCACCGCGCGGTGCTGGACTTCTACCGGGGCGAAGTGCCGCCGCACGGTGCGATCTGGCTGACCTACTACCCGAACATCATGGTCGAGTGGTATCCGCACGTGCTCGTCGTGAGCACCCTGTATCCGCAGTCGGTCGATCGCACGATGAATGTGGTCGAGTTCTACTACCCGGAAGAGATCGTGCTGTTCGAGCGCGAATTCATCGAAGCCGAGCGCGCGGCCTATATGGAAACGGCGCGCGAGGACGACGAGATCGGCGAGCGCATGGACGCTGGCCGGCGCGCGCTGATGAAGCAGGGTCGTTCCGAGGTCGGCCCCTACCAGTCGCCGATGGAAGACGGCATGCAGCACTTCCACGAGTGGTACCGGCGCGAAATGGTGGACTATCTTTGAGCGCAGCACGGTACAGCGGGCGTGACGGGGCACTTCGGTGCCCCGTTTTCTTGCCGGAGCAGGCGTCGTGAAGTCCTTGTGGATGGTGGCGGCCAGTCTGCTGTTCGCGTCCATGGGCGTTTGCGTGAAGCTGGCCAGCGAGGCGTTGCCCGCCTCCGAGATCGCTTTCTACCGTGCCTTCATTTCCTTGCTGCTGATCGCAGCCGTCATGCGCATGCGCGGCGCGTCGTTCGCTACGCCGCACGCGGCGATGCATCTGAAGCGCGGCGTGTCCGGCGCGATTTCGCTCATCCTGTATTTCCAGGCCATTGCACTGTTGCCGTTGCCGACGGCGGTGACGCTGAATTACACGTCGCCACTGTTCATGGCGGCCTGGCTGGGCTTCACCGTCAGTGGAGAGTTGTCGAAGCCGGTCGCGCTGGCGCTGGTGACCGGCTTTGCCGGCGTCGTTCTGGTCCTGCAGCCGACGCTGGACAGCGAGCAGTGGGTCGGCGGCCTGTGCGGCCTCGCTTCGGGGATGATCGCGACCATGGCCTATCTGAGCGTGCGCGACCTCGGTCAGCTGGGTGAGCCGGAATGGCGCACCGTGCTCTACTTCTCGCTCTGCTCCTCGGTGTTCGGCGCCGTGTGGGCGCTGATCGACGGCGGCTTTCACCTGCCGGATCAGCGCACCTGTGCGTTGCTGCTGGGCGTTGGCGTGTTCGGCGCCGCAGCCCAGCTGTGCATGACCACGGCGTACAAGGGCGGGCGCACGCTGGTGTCGGCCAGTCTGGCCTACACCACAGTGGCCTTCTCCACGCTTTACGGCGTGCTGCTGTGGAACGATGTGCCGTCGGCCGCGGTCTGGCTGGGCATGGTGCTGATTGTCGCAAGCGGTGTGCTGGCGATGCTCAATCCGCCGCCGGCGAAGCTATAGTCGAAGTGCGGGGCGCGCCCCGCCTCTGTGTCGGCAGACCCCTGGAGGGAAGAAAAATGATCACGAGCGAATACAGCGGCAACCTGGTGACGGTGACGGCCTTCGGCGAATTCACGCTGGCCGACTATCGGGAGTTCGAGGACCTGGTCAATTACCGGATCAAGTTCGAAGGCGTCGTGAACCTGCTGATCGACCTGCGGCAGATGACCGACTTCACGCTCGACATGGCGCTTGAGGAACTGCGGTTCGCACGCGCGCACAGCCACGATTTCGGACGGGTCGCAGTGATCGCCGGCACGCCGTGGGTGGCGTGGACGGCCTGGCTGTCGCAGGTATTCGTCGACGCCGACGTGACCGTGTTCGACGATGAAGCGGCTGCGCGCGACTGGCTGGCGGAGACCGTCTGAACGATGAGTGTGCTCATTTCCGCGGCCGAACTGGCCGCCGCCGCGGCGGGCGATGCCCGCCTGGTCATCGTCGATTGCCGTCACGATCTTGCGCAGCCGGCATCCGGCGAGGCGGCGTGGCGCGAAGCGCATATCCCCGGCGCGCTGTTCATGCATCTGGATCGCGACCTGTCGGCGCCGAAGACCGGCCGCAACGGTCGCCATCCGCTGCCGTCGCCACAGGATTTCGTCGCGCTGCTCGGCGCTCGCGGCATTTCGCCGGCGCATCGCGTGGTGGCCTATGACGACGCCGGCGGCATGTTCGCTGCCCGCCTGTGGTGGATGCTGCGCTGGGTCGGTCACCGCGATGCCGCGGTGCTCGATGGTGGCCTGAGCGCGTGGAAGGCGTTCGGCGGCGCGCTCGACACGACGGTGCGCGATCTGCCGCGCACCGACTATCCGCTTGGCGCGGTCGAGGCGACGCTGGACGCCGACGCCGTTCTCGCCAGTCTGCGCAGCGGCGGACGCCTGCTGGTCGACGCCCGCGCGCCCGACCGCTTCCGCGGCGAAAACGAGACGCTGGACCCGGTCGGCGGCCATATTCCCGGTGCGGTGAACCGCTTCTTCAAGCTCAATATCGGTGACGATGGCCGCTTCAAGCCGGCCGACGTGTTGCGCGCAGAGTGGCGGGAACTGATCGGCGGCCGCGATCCGGCTTCGCTGGTCATGCAGTGCGGCAGCGGCGTTACCGCCTGCCACAACCTGCTGGCGCTCGAAGTGGCCGGCCTGTCCGGGGCGCAGCTCTATCCCGGTTCGTGGAGCGAGTGGTGCAGCGATCCGGCGCGGCCGATGACGCGCTGAGCGACGACCGCGTCGCGGAGGTGTTGCTCGCACGGGTCGCCCGGCGCGCGCACGGGCGCTCGATCTGTCCGTCCGAAGTCGCGCGCGTGCTGTCGCCGGACGACTGGCGCCCGCTGATGCCCAAGATCCGCGAAGTCGCCCGCCGCCTGGCGCGCGAAGGTCGCGTCGTCGTCACCCAGGGCGGCGATGTGCGAGATCCGGATGCCGACTGGCGCGGGCCGATACGCATCGCTCAGCCGCCGGGTAGCGCGTCCGGTTCGATCTGAGCGAACCGTTCGCCAAGGAAGTCGAGCAGGCGTCTGACCCGCAGCGGCATGTGCCTGCCCGCTGGCAGCATTGCGTGCAGCGGGAAATCCTCGCCGCGCCAGTCGGTCAGCAGTTCGACCAGGCGCCCGGCGTGCAGGTCGTCCACCACGTCCAGCCGTGCCTTGGTGGCGATGCCCAGACCCTGCAGCACCCACTGGCGCACCAGCGCGCCGTCGTAGGCGAGCCGATTGCCCTGCACGCGCACGGTCGTGTCGACGCCGCCACGCTCGAAGCGCCAGGCCAGATGCGGGCGTCCGCTGCGATAGAGCGCGATGCAGTTGTGCCGCGTCAGATCGGACGGCTGCTGCGGCGCGCCGTGGCGTGCGACGTACTCGGACGAGGCCACCACCACGCGTCGGGTCACGTGCAGCCGGCGAGCGACCAGCGACGAATCCGGCAACTCGCCGTAGCGCACCGCCAGATCGACCCGCTCGCGCACCAGGTCCTGCAGCGTGTCGGACACGTAGAGCGCCAGCCGCACGCCGGGATGCTGTTCGATGAAGTGATCCAGCATGGCCGACAGCGCGCCGCGACCGAGGTCGGACGGTGCCGCGAGGTGGATGTCGCCTGACAGCGTTTCGCGGCCGGCACCCAGCAGGGCGCGTGCGTCGTCGATGTCGCCCAGTGCGCGCCGGGCGTGGTCGCGCAGCAGTTCGCCCTCGGCGGTCAGCCGCATCGAACGGGTGGAGCGCTCGACCAGCCGCGCGCCAAAAGCCGATTCGAGCCGCTTCAGTGCAGCGCTGGCGGCGGCCGGTGTCAGCTGCAACTGCCGTGCGGCGGCGCTGAGCGAGCCGGCGTCGGCGATGCGCACGAAAAGTTCGAGCTGGGAAAGCGTCAGATCACGCGGATTCATGGCGGCTCAATTTTCAAGAATCATTTGAATATGTATTGACTGCGGGCTGGATTATCAATCGATCTGCGAGTCTGTAGCATGCCTCGATGAACTGGACAGGAGTTGCAGCATGAAAGCCGTTGCATTCAGAGAAAATCTGCCGGTCGAGCGCGAGGACAGCTTGGTGGACGTCGAACTCGCCCGGCCCGAGGCCCGCGGCCACGATCTGCTCGTGCGCATCGAGGCGGTGGCGGTTAATCCGGTCGATACCAAGGTACGTCGCTTCCATGCGCCGCCGGCCGACGGCAGCTGGCGCGTGCCGGGCTGGGACGCGGCGGGCGTGGTCGAGGCGGTGGGCGAGCAGGTCACGCGCTTCCGCCCGGGGGATCGCGTCTGGTACGCCGGTGACCTGACTCGCCAGGGCAGCAACGCCGAGTTTCAGGCGGTGGATGAACGCCTGGTCGGCCGCATGCCGTCCTCACTCGGTTTTGCCGAAGCGGCAGCATTGCCGCTGACCGCCATCACCGCGTGGGAGTTGCTGTTTGACCGACTGCAGCTGCGCGACGCGGAAGGGCGTCTGCTCATCGTCGGCGCCGCCGGTGGTGTCGGTTCGATCGTGATCCAGCTGGCCCGGGCGCTGACCCGCACCACAGTGATCGCCACCGCGTCGCGCAGCGAAACCGCCGACTGGGTGACCCAACTCGGCGCGCATCACGTGATCGATCACCGCCGTCCGCTGGCCGAGGCGCTGCGCGACGCCGGCATCGCGTCGGTCACCCATGCGGCCAGCCTGACGCATACCGACCACCACTACACCCAGATCGTCGAGGCGCTGGCGCCGCAGGGGCGGCTTGGCCTGATCGACGATCCGGCGCATCCGCTCGACGTACTCGCGCTGAAACGCAAGAGCCTGTCGCTGCACTGGGAACTGATGTTCACGCGTTCGCTCTACCAGACCGACGACATGGTCGAGCAGGGCCGCCTGCTCGACGAAGTGGCCGACATGGTCGACGCCGGCCGCCTGCGCAGCACGCTGGGCGAGCATTTCGGTGTCATCAATGCAGCCAATCTGCGCCGCGCGCACGCACTGCTCGAAAGCGGCCGCGCGCGCGGAAAGATCGTGCTGCAGGGTTTCTGAAACTGTTTTCTTCCGGGGCGCTGCCCAGGTCGCGACCCCAACCCTATCCATACATGGAGAACCGAATGACCACGCTGTTCGAACCGACCCGACTGGGCGATATCGCCCTCGCCAACCGCATCGTCATGGCGCCGCTGACGCGCAACCGCGCCCAGGCCGGCAATGTGCCGGGGCCGCTCACCGTCGAGTACTACCGCCAGCGTGCGAGCGCCGGTCTCATCATCGCCGAGGCGACGCAGATTTCACCGATGGCCCAAGGCTATCTGGACACCCCGGGCATCCATTCGGCCGAGCAGGTCGCCGGCTGGCGCAAGGTGACAGACGCGGTGCACGCCGCCGGCGGTCGTATCGTGCTGCAGCTGTGGCACGTCGGACGCATTTCGCATACCTCGCTGCTGCCAGGCGGCGCGGCGCCGGTGTCGTCGACCGCGCGTCGGCCCAATGCGCAGACCTACACGAAGGAGGGCTTCGTGCCGGTGTCCGAACCTCGGGCGCTGCGCGACGACGAACTGCCGGGCATCGTCGACGACTACCGTCGCGCCGCGCGCAATGCGATCGACGCCGGTTTCGATGGCGTCGAGGTGCATGCGGCCAACAACTACCTGCTGGACCAGTTCATGCGCGACAGCGTGAATGACCGCAGCGGCCCGTATGGAGGTTCCATCGACAACCGCATCCGCCTGGTCGTCGAGGTGATGCAGGCGGTGGCGGCGGAAATCGGGGCTGCGCGCACCGGCATCCGTCTGTCGCCGATCACCACCTTCAGCGACACGGCGCGTGACAGCAATCCGCAGGCACTTTATGGCCGCCTGGTCGAAGTGCTGGCGCCGCTGGGGCTCGCTTTCGTGCACATGATCGAGGGTGAGACCGGCGGCCCGCGCGAACCGGCGGATCTGGCGCAGCCCTTCGACTACAACGCGTTGAAGAAGGCTTTCGGCGGTGGCTGGATCGTGAACAACGGCTTTGATCGCGCGAGCGCCGAGGCGAAGGTGGCCGCTGGCGAGGCCGACGCGATCGCCTTCGGCAAGCCCTTCATCTCGAATCCGGATCTGGTGCGCCGTCTGCGCGACAACGCGCCGCTGAATCCGCTGCGCGCCGAGCTGATGTACGGCGGCGGCGCCGAAGGCTACACCGACTATCCGGCGCTCGCCTGACGCCGTTTCAGCTTAATCGTCGCTGGCGGGTTCGGGCCGCGTCCATAGCCAGCCGGCGACGACGATCAGGATGAGCCACACGCTGCCGCGTACCCAGGGGGGCACCGGACTGAACCACAGCGTGGTGGCGCTGAACAGCATCATCACGCTGGCCAGCCATTTGGCGCGACGCGGTACCGCGCCGTGCGTGCGCCAGTGGATGATGTGTGGTCCGTACTTCGGATGGGCGAGCAGCTTCGCCTCCAGCGCCGGCCAGCCGCGGCCGGCGGCCCAGGCGGCAAGCAGCAGGAAGGGCACGGTCGGCAGTACGGGCAGGAAGGCGCCGATGACGCCCATCAGTACCGACACTGCGGCGAGCAGCCGCCACAGCATCTGACGGGTCCAGTGGATCAAGACGGGCAGGGCGTGATGCGAAAGCCGCATTGTGCCGCAGGCCGGCGCGCGGCGCAGGCTACGAGGACAATCGGGTGGGAAGCCAGCCGGCGATGCGGCGGCGCATCCTTCGATGCGCCGCCCGTCGGTCCGTACGCGTTTGCGTGCTCAGCGCCGCAGATCGAGCGTGAACGGGAAGTTCGGGTTGCGCTCCTCCGGCGGTGCCGACACCTGGCCCGGCGTGTGGCCCATGGCGAAGAAGCGCGCCAGCCGGCGGCCTTCCGCTTCGTAGGAATTGACCGGGAAGGTTTCGAAATTGCGGCCGCCCGGGTGGGCGACGTGGTACTGGCAGCCGCCCATCGAACGCTTCATCCAGTCGTCCACAAGGTCGAACACCAGTGGGCTGTGCGGCGGAATGGTCGGGTGCAGGCAGGTCGCCGGCTGCCATGCGCGGTAGCGCACGCCGGCGACGAATTCGCCGACGCGTCCGGTCGGTTGCAGCGGAATGCGCCGGCCATTGACCGCCAGCACGTGGCGGTCGTCCACCAGCCCCTGCACCTTCACCTGCAGTCGTTCGACAGAGGAGTCGACATAGCGCACGGTGCCGCCGGGTGCGCCTTCCTCGCCCATCACGTGCCACGGTTCCAGCGCGCTGCGCAGTTCGACCTGAACGTTGCGTGCGGCGAAGGCGCCCATCTTCGGGAAACGGAACTCGAAGTGCGGCGCGAACCAGTCCAGTTCCATCGTGTAGCCGAAGCTGCGCAGCTCGTCGATCACGTCGCGCAGATCGTCCCAGACGAAGTGCGGCAGCATGTAGCGGTCGTGCAGTTCGGTGCCCCAGCGCTTCAGGCGCGCCGGCTGGTAGGGCTGTTGCCAGAAGCGGGCGATCAGCGCGCGCAGCAGCAGTTGCTGGGTCAGGCTCATGCGCGCGTGCGGCGGCATTTCGAAAGCGCGCATTTCGAGCAGGCCGAGGCGGCCGGTCGGGCCGTCGGGTGAGAACAGCTTGTCGATGCAGAACTCGGTGCGGTGCGTGTTGCCGGTGGAGTCGACCAGCAGATTGCGCAGGATGCGGTCGATCAACCATGGCGGCGTGTAGCCCATGTCGCGCGTGCGGCGCTCGATTTCGGCGAAGGCGATCTCGATCTCGTACACCGCGTCGTTGCGCGCTTCGTCGATGCGCGGCGCCTGGCTGGTCGGGCCGATGAACAGGCCGGAGAACAGGTAGGACAGCGACGGGTGGTTGTGCCAGTAGCTGATCAGGCTGCGCAGCAGGTCGGGCCGGCGCAGGAAGGGCGAGTCGGACACCGTCGCGCCGCCGAGCACGAAGTGGTTGCCGCCGCCGGTGCCGCTGTGGCGGCCGTCGATCATGAACTTCTCTGTGCCGAGCCGGGTTTCGTGCGCCGCCTCGTACAGGAAGGTGGTGCCAGCCACCATGTCGTCCCATGAGTGGTAGGGCTGGATGTTCACCTCCAGCACACCGGGGTCGGGCGTGATGCGCAGCACTTCGAGGCGGGCGTCGCGCGGCGGCTCGTAACCTTCGAGCACGACCGGGTGGCCGCAGTCGGCAGCGGTCGCCTCGATCGCGGTCACCAACTCGAGGTAGTCCTCCAGCGCTGTCAGCGGCGGCATGAACAGGTACATGACGCCGTGGCGCACCTGTGCGCACAGTGCGGTGCGGGTGATCCAGGCGGCGGATTCGAAGGCGTCGGGGCGGCGGTCGGTCGCGGGCGCCACCGGGCTGCCGCTGTCCGGCAGGGCATAGCCCAGCCGTTGCGCGCGGTCGCCGGTCAGGCCGGCCAGCGGCGTCTGCATGCGCCAGGCGATGTCGCGCCATTGCGGCAGTGCGGTCTGCGGTGCCATCGGGTCGGCGGCATGCACCCAGGGGTAGTCGGTGGTGGCGACCCACGGTTGCGAGTCCAGCGGCAGCCGATAGCCGAGCGGTGAATCGCCCGGCACCAGATAGCAGCGCTCGGTGCGCAGGAACCACGGACCGCTCTGCCAGGCATCGCCGGCCGGCGTACGTGCCAGCGGCAGCACGTGGCCGACCACGCTGTCCAGACCCTGATCGAACACACGGCGCATGCGTTCGCGTTCGAGCGGATCGTCCAGCCTGGCGTCGAAGGGATCGACGTTCACTGGCAGCTTGCGTTCGCGCCACAGGTAGTACCAGACATCCTCGTAGGCAGGGAAGGCGTGCTTGCCGTCGATGCCGAGGCGGGCCGCCAGTACGTTGAGGAAGCGCGCCGCGTCGCCTTCGGTCAGCGCGTAATCGACGGATTCGTCCGCGAACAGGCCGGAATCCGTCCAGATCGGTTCGCCGTCGCGGCGCCAGAAACAGCTGAGTGACCAGCGCGGCAGCTGTTCGCCCGGATACCACTTGCCCTGGCCGTAGTGCAGCAGACCGCCCGGCGCGTAGCGCGCCTTCAGTTTGGCCAGCAGTTCGGCGCCGAGCAGGCGTTTTGTCGGCTTTTCCGGCGGCGAGTCGGCGGTGGTGTTCCATTCGGCGCCGTCGCGGTCATCTACTGACACGAAGGTGGGTTCGCCGCCCATGGTCAGTCGCACGTCGTGCAGCTTCAGATCGGCGTCGATGCGGTGGCCCAGCGTTTCGATGCGCGACCACTGCGCGTCGCTGTAGGGCCGGGTCACGCGCGGTGCTTCCCACACGCGTTCGACCTTCATGTGGTGTTCGAACTCCGACTCGCACTTCTCGCTGAAGCCGCTGACCGGCGCGGCTGACGACGGTTCGGGCGAACAGGCGAGTGGAATGTGGCCCTCGCCGGCGAACAGGCCGGAAGTCGGGTCCAGTCCGATCCACCCCGCGCCCGGCAGATACACCTCGCACCAGGCGTGCAGGTCGGTGAAGTCGGCTTCGGGGCCGCTCGGGCCGTCCAGCGATTTCACGTCCGGCGTCAGCTGTATCAGGTAGCCGGACACGAAGCGCGCCGCCAGGCCGATGTGGCGCAGCACCTGCACCAGCGCCCAGGCCGAGTCGCGGCAGGAACCACTGGCCTTCTGCAGCGTTTCCTCCGGTGTCTGTACGCCAGGTTCCATGCGGATCAGGTAGCGGATGTCGTTCTGCATCTGCTGGTTCAGCGCGACCAGGAAGTCCACGCTGGCACGCCCGCCGTTGCACAGCGCGCGCGCGTTGTCGACCCAGCGCGAGAACTTGGGCGCGTTGTCGCGGCCGAGCGGCAGTTTCACCAGATAGGGCGTCAGTTCGTGCGTCTGCTCTTCGCTGTAGCCGAATGGAATCTTTTCCGCTTCCGGTTCGAGGAAGAAATCGAAGGGGTTGATGACCGACATTTCGGCCACCAGGTCGATCTCGATGCGCAGTTCGCGCGTGCGCTCCGGGAACACGATGCGGGCGAGATAGTTCGACTGCGGGTCCTGCTGCCAGTTGATGAAGTGCTCGCCCGGCGTCGCCTTCAGCGAGTAGGACAGGATGGGTGTGCGCGTGTGCGGCGCCGGACGCAGTCTGACCACCTGCGGGCTGAGCATGACCGGACGGTCGTAGCGGTAGTGGGTGACGTGGTTCAGCGCGACGTGGATGGACACGGAGGACTCCGGTTGCATGCTGGAAAGGGGGTGATGGCTTCAAGCAATTAATGTGCGCAAGCCAAGTGCATGATTTTCAGTCGGTTTTGTTTCAGAGTCCTTCCGTGCTTGGGGCGGCCGGCGTGTGCGCGCACCGGCGCTGTGCATCAGTGCAAAGTCTGTCATCGCTATTTGAGGCCGAGCCGGCGAGCGAGCTTGTGCAGATTGCTCGGGTCGACCTCCAGACGACGCGCGGCGTCGGCCCAGTTGCCGCTGCAGGCGTCGAGCGCCGTCCGCACCAGCCGCCGTTGCGTCGCGTCAACGGCGTCGCGCAGTGGCATCAGGGTGACAGGTATCGCTTCGTCGGTGGGCCGCGGGGGCACGACGCCGGGCAGCGCCGGGCCGTCGAGGTCGAGCAGTTCGGCCGGCAGCGACACGATGTCGGTGCGCGCAGCGCCACGGCTCACCACCTTCAGCGCCGCGCGGCTGATCACGTGTTCCAGCTCGCGCACATTGCCCGGCCACGGATAGCGACAGAGCGCGTCTTCCGCCTCGGGCGACAGACGCAGGCTGCGTAGCCCGAGGCGGGCGCGGTTCAGTTCGAGGAAGCGGCCGGCCAGCAGCAGCACGTCGCTGCCGCGCTCGCGCAGCGGGGGTATCGGCACCGGATAGACCGACAGCCGGTGATAGAGGTCGGCGCGGAAGGCACCGTCACGCACGCTTTCGCGCAATGTGCGGTTGGTCGCCGCAATCACGCGCACGTCGACGCGTCGCGGCTGATCGGCGCCCAGGCGCTGGATTTCGCCGTTCTGCAGCGCCCGCAGCAGCTTGGCCTGAACGGTCAGCGGCAGTTCGCCGACCTCGTCGAGGAATAGCGTGCCGCCGTCCGCCGCCTCGAAGCGTCCCGGGCGGTCCGTGGTGGCGCCGGAGAAGGCGCCTCTCACGTGGCCGAACAGTTCGCTCTCGGCCAGCGATTCGGGCAGCGCCGCGCAGTTAACGTGGACCAGCGGCTGCGCGGCACGGCGCGAATGGCGGTGCAGGTGGCGCGCGAACAGCTCCTTGCCGACGCCGGTTTCGCCGAGCAGCAGCACCGGCAGTTCGGACTCGGCGACGACCTTCAGTTCGTGCAGCAGACGCTGGATCACGTCGCTGTGGCCGATGATCTCTGCCTCTTCCGCGGTGGCGCGCGCGTCTGCCGGTTCGCCGCCACGCGACAGGCGCAGCGCGTGCAGGTCCTGTTCCAGTCGGGTCACGCGTACCGCCGCCTCGACCAGCAAGGTGAAGCGACGCAGATCGTCGCGCGCCGCCTCGGTAAAGGTGCCGGTCTGCAGCGCGTCCAGCGTCAGCGCGCCCCAGGTCTGTCCCTCGACGTGCAGGCTGGTGCCCATGCAGTCGTGTACCGGCAGTGGCTCGCCGACGCGGGTGTCGAGCAGGCCGTCATAGGGGTCGGGCAGCGTGCTGTCGTGATCGAAACTGGTGATGTCACGGCGCGACAGGATGGTGGCCAGTCGCGGGTGCTGACCGACGACGAAGCGCCGGCCCAGTGTTTCGCGCACCAGTCCGTCGACCGCCAGCGGACGCAGGCTGTCTTCCTCCAGTTTCAACAGCGCCACCGCGCCACAGCCGAAGTGGGCGCGCAGGCTGGATACCAGGCGCTGCAGGCGCACCGCGGGCGGCAGTTCCGACACGAGGTCGGCGAGCAGCAGGGATTCCATCATGGTTATAATGACCCATTAAGGGTTTTTAATACCTATCTTGGCGAGGGTTGAAAATACCTCAGTTTTTGTATCTTGTTGATTTTATTTGATCGACGCATGTGGCCCGGACCTTGCGAATTGAGGATGTCTTCTTTCACACGAGGCTCTCGCCATGAACCTGATCGAACAATCCCTCGGCGCGCTGGCGCGCAGCATTCCCGGTGCCACCCAGGTATTCCACGAACACAAGCTCGATTTCTGCTGCGGCGGCAAGCACAGCTTGCAGGAAGCGGCAGCCGAGCGCGGCATCGACGTGCAACCCATCGTCGATCGCCTGCGCACCCTTTCGTCGCTGGCCACGCGCGTGGAACGCGACTGGCGCACGGTGTCGGCGGCGACGCTGATCGAGCACATCCTCGTCCGCTTCCATGACCGCCATCGCGAACAGTTGCCGGAGCTGACCCGCCTCGCGCGCCGCGTCGAACAGGTGCATGGCGATCGCCCCGACTGCCCGAACGGCCTCGCCGATCATCTGGCAACGATGCAGCAGGAACTGGAAAGCCATATGCAGAAGGAAGAACAGGTGCTGTTTCCAATGCTCGCCCGCGGACACGCGGCGGCGCTGCAGGGGCCGGTCACGGTGATGCGCAACGAGCACGACCAGCACGGCGAAGCGCTGCAGCGGCTGGAAGCGCTGACCGATGACATCACGCTGCCGCGCGGCGCCTGCAATACCTGGCGCGCGCTCTACGTCGGCCTGGCTGCGCTGCGCGAAGACCTGATGGAACACATCCACCTGGAGAACAACATCCTGTTCGAGGGGCTGAATCCGGCACCGGCCGAGGCGGAGACCGCTCATGGGTAACTATCGCAAGCTGTGGTTCATGCTGATCGGCGTGCTCATCGTCACCTTCTCGCTGCTCGGGTACTACGGCGTCGAGGTGTATCGCAGCGCGCCGCCGATACCGCAGCAGATCGTCAGCGACGACGGCCGCGTGCTGTACACGCACGATGGCATTCTCGACGGCCAGACCGCCTGGCAGTCGGTCGGCGGCATGCAGCTCGGCTCGATCTGGGGGCATGGCGCCTACCAGGCGCCGGACTGGACCGCGGACTGGCTGCACCGCGAACTGCTGGCCTGGCTGGATCTGGCCGCGCAGGACGCGCACGGCAAACCGTATGCCGAACTCGACGCCGACACGCAGGCACTGCTCGCCGCGCGTCTGAAGCGCGAGTACCGGCGCAACACCTACGACGCCGCAAGCGGCATCGCCACCGTATCGACGCTGCGTGCGAAGGCGATCGAGCGCACCGCCGTCTACTACGCCGAGCTGTTCGGCGATGCGCCGGCGCTGCAGGGCTCGCGCGAAAGCTACGCGATGAAGGAGAACACGCTGCCCGATCCGCAGCGGCGCGCGCAGCTTGCCGGCTTCTTCTTCTGGACCGCCTGGGTGGCGGCGACCGAGCGGCCCGGCACCAGCGCCACCTACACCAACAACTGGCCGCACGAACCGCTGATCGGCAATGCGCCGACCGCGGAGAACGTGGTGTGGTCCATCGTCAGCGTGGTGGTGGTGATGGCCGGCGTCGGCTTCCTGATCTGGGGCTGGTCCTTCCTGCGCAAACAGGACGAGAGCGACCCGGCCGCGCCGGCGCAGGACCCGCTGTCGCGCGTCGCACTGACGCCGTCGCAACGCGCGCTCGGCAAATACCTCTTCCTGGTGGTGGCGCTGTTCGTGTTCCAGGTGATGCTGGGCGGATTCACCGCGCACTACACCGTCGAGGGCCAGACCTTCTACGGAATGGACGTGTCGCAGTGGTTCCCGTATTCGCTGGTGCGTACCTGGCACATCCAGAGCGCGCTGTTCTGGATCGCCACCGGTTTCCTCGCCGCCGGGTTGTTCCTGGCGCCGCTGATCCACGGCGGGCGCGATCCGAAGTACCAGAAACTCGGCGTGGACGTGCTGTTCTGGGCGCTGGTCGTGGTGGTCGTCGGCTCCTTCGTCGGCAACTACCTGGCGATCGCGCAGATCATGCCGCCGGAGCTGAACTTCTGGCTCGGCCACCAGGGCTACGAGTACGTCGACCTCGGCCGCGTATGGCAGATCGGCAAGTTCGTCGGCGTCGCGCTGTGGCTGGTGCTGATGCTGCGCGGCATGGTGCCAGCGCTGCGCACGCCTGGCGGCGACAAGAATCTGCTCGCGCTGCTGACCGCGTCGGTGGTGGCGATCGGCCTGTTCTACGGTGCCGGCTTCGCCTACGGCGAGCGCACTCATCTGTCGGTGATGGAGTACTGGCGCTGGTGGGTCGTGCACCTGTGGGTCGAAGGCTTCTTCGAAGTGTTCGCCACCACCGCACTGGCCTTCATCTTCTCGACGCTCGGCCTCGTTTCCGGCCGCATGGCAACGGCGGCCAGCCTGGCCTCGGCCTCGCTGTTCATGCTGGGCGGCGTGCCCGGCACCTTCCACCATCTGTACTTCGCTGGCACGACCACGCCGGTGATGGCGGTCGGCGCCTCGTTCAGCGCGCTCGAAGTGGTGCCGCTGGTCGTGCTTGGCCACGAGGCGTGGGAGAACTGGCGCCTGAAGGACCGCGCACCGTGGATGGCCAAGTTGAAGTGGCCGCTCATGTGCTTCGTCGCGGTGGCGTTCTGGAACATGCTCGGCGCTGGCGTATTCGGCTTCATGATCAATCCGCCGATCTCGCTCTACTACGTGCAGGGTCTGAACACGACGCCGGTGCATGCGCACGCCGCACTGTTCGGGGTGTACGGCTTCCTTGCGCTGGGCTTCACGCTGCTGGTGCTGCGCTACGTGCGGCCGCAGCTGGAGTTCGGTGAGCGTCTGATGCAGACCGGCTTCTGGGGGCTCAACGTGGGTCTGGTGCTGATGATCGCCACCAGTCTGCTGCCGATCGGCCTGATCCAGTTCCACGCCAGCGTCAGTCAGGGCCTGTGGTACGCACGCAGCGAGGCATTCATGCAGCAGCCGCTGCTCGAAACGCTGCGCTGGGTGCGCACCTTCGGCGACGTGGTGTTCATCGTCGGCGCACTGGCAGTGGCCTGGCAGGTGGTGAGCGGCGTGTTCGGACGTTCCGGCCGCGCCCGGGCTCCGACCGCCGCACTGGCAGGTGCCCGCCGATGAACTGAGCGCAATGACCTCCCTCCTTGTCGTCACGCATCGACAAGGTTGGGGCGCCGCGCTGCAAGGCCGGCGCCCTTTTTTTAGTCCGGCCGGCCCGTACCCGATGGCAGCGGCGATTCTGCGTTGTCGCTGGCGGATATCCGCTCGGTGCCGTTGATCCTCTGTCTTTGCGCGGTATGGGATTTTCGTGTGGCTGCTCGAGCGGAATCAGGCAGGGGCGGAGTGTGAAAAAAACTGTGTCTTCAGGGTGTGGAAATGTTGCGTGGTTATACTCCTTAGCTCCCAATCTGAATATCCGACTGCACAGGACCATCCCGTGGCCAATATCACCGCTCAGGACAACAGCCTCTCCTTCCTCACTGACACGCTAGGTGGATTCGTGGGTCGGGCGGCGACTAAGCTCGATGCGTTCTCGAGCGAGCTTGATGGCATGATCGATACGATATTCATGGCGATCAGCTATGGGTATGTGGAGTCGGTGTCGTCGTCCAGGATCGTCATAAGCACGTATTACCCGACCTACGCGCAGCTGACCATCAATGGCAGCGGAATGACCGGGAATTCGTTCTCTATCAATCGCATCACTTATTCGGAGTACGACGGGTTCTACATCAGGATGAGCGGTAACGTGCGCGGAAACGTGTACGGCGATGTCAGCGGGTCCGTGACAAGTGCGGTGATCGGGAACTCGGAGCAGTCGATCGCGTATGGCGGAAGTATTTCGATGACGACCGGCGCCGCGCGGTACAGCTCGCTGACCTACACGCTGCGCGATGCTTCCGGCGTGGCCACGACGACCGTCAGCTACGGCGGCAGCTTTGTGGAGGATGACTATGGCGTGATCCGCGGCACGGTGACCTCGTTCTCCTATGGCCGCGATGCGGACGGCCCCGGTTCTGGCGCAGCGCAGACCTTGATGTCGATGACCGGACTGTCTCGCTACGTCGAGATGGATATCGATTCGGGACGTCCGTTTGGCTTTCTTCCGGCCGATACGGCCACGTTCTTCGCCGACATGATGAACGGTGCTGACAGCATCAGCGGCGGCACGGGCAACGACACGCTCTACGGTTATGACGGCAATGACCTCATCAACGGCGGGGCGGGCGCTGACGTCATGGATGGGGGTGAGGGCGACGACGTCTATTACGTCGACAACGCCGGCGATGTCGTCGTCGAGGCCGTCGACGAGGGGACCGATCTGGTGCTGGCCTCGGTCAGCCACACGCTGGACGACAACGTCGAGAGCCTCACGCTTATCGGCACGGCAATCGATGGCACTGGTAATCAACTCGTCAACACGCTGACCGGAAACGCACAGGCCAACGTACTCACCGGCCTTGGAGGCAACGACACACTGATCGGTGGTGGCGGTCTCGATACGCTGATTGGCGGTGAAGGTGACGACATCTACTTGATCGATCGCGCCGACGAAATCGTCACCGAGCTTGCGGACGAAGGCAACGATACGGTCCGGATCGGCTATGCGAATGCAGGGCGTGCTGCAGTAACGGTGACGCTTCATGACAACGTCGAGAACCTCGAAGTGCTGGGGGCGGGGCTGTTCAATCTGGTGGGCAATGCCGAGGCGAACACGCTGACGGGGAATGGCTCGGCGAACGTGATCGACGGAGGTGCGGGCGCGGACGCGATGACGGGCGGTCTGGGCAACGACACCTACGTTGTGGATGACGCGGGCGACGTGGTGACCGAGACGGCGGTGAAGGGCTCGGGTGTTGATCTGGTGCGCGCGTCGGTGGGCTACACGCTGACGGCGAACGTGGAGAACCTGACGCTGGAAGGCAGTGCGCTGGAGGGCACGG